>JAPLUF010000139.1 GCA_026397755.1 Verrucomicrobiota bacterium | reverse complement strand
GACGGAGACGCCGCAAGGCCCCCAACTGCGAAGCATTGGGACTCCGTGCTCCACCGTGGTTAGCGCCCTGCTGACCAACAGCGCATTGAGCTTTCTCCACCTGGATACCGCGGCCGCGCTGCCTCCAGACGCCAAAGGAGGGCTCAGCATCGAAGCGCTCGCAGCCCGGCCCGACGGCTCCCTGTGGATCGGATTCCGCGGTCCGCTCACTAAGGGAAAAGCCCTTCTCGTGCCGCTATTGAACCCCAATGCGACTCTCGAAGGACACGCCCCGCATTTCGGCCCTCCGACCCGTCTGGATCTAGGCGGGCGCGGCCTGCGGGACATGGCCTGGACGGGCACCGAATGGATCCTCGTTGCCGGGGCCACCGGGGGGGACCAGAAGGGAACGCGGCTCTTTCGCTGGAATGGCGAGGGCAGTTTACCCAGCGCTTTGGACCTACCCGGCCTCAAGAACTTGCACATCGAAGCCGTCGCCGTGCCGCCAGAACAACCGGTTCGCCGACTGCTCCTGTGCAGCGACGACAGCCACCTCACCTCCATCGGCACCCCGTCGTTCCGCAGCTACTGGATCGATCTGCCGTCCGCCCCCGCAGCAGGCGCCTCGGGGCACTAATGACTTGTCCGAGATTGTTCCAAGGATGGCCGGCCGCTGTGGCCATTGATTGGGAGTAAACCGCTGCTAGAGCAACCGACCCTGGCCGGTTCGAGCCATGGTCAGCCCTAGCTTGCGATAGGCCTTTTCGGTGCAAATACGGCCTTGGGGGGTGCGCTGGATATAGCCTTCGAGAATCAGGTAGGGTTCATACACCTCTTCGATGGTGTCAGGCTCTTCACCGACCGCCACCGCCAAAGAACTCACCCCGACAGGGCCACCGGCAAACTTCACAATCACCGACTCCAGGATGCGCGTGTCCATCTCGTCGAGACCGTCCTTGTCGATCTCCAAGATCTCGAGGGCCTTGTTGGCAATCTCTTCGGTGATCCGACCATCGGCGCGGACCTGCGCGTAATCACGCACCCGCCGCAGCAAGTTACCCGCAATACGAGGCGTGCCCCGGCTGCGGCGGGCGATCTCCATGGCGCCCTGTGGCTCGGTGTCCACGCCCATCAGGCCGGCACCCCGCTGGACAATCCCCTGCAACTGCGCGGCCGTGTAGTAGTCGAGCCGTTCCCGGATGCCGAAGCGGGTCAGGAGCGGAGCACTGAGCAAGCCACTGCGCGTGGTGGCTCCGATGAGCGTGAAGCGCGGGAGGCTCAAGCGAACGCTGCGGGCGTTGGGCCCTTGGTCGATAATGATGTCGAGTTTGAAGTCCTCCATCGCCGGATAAAGGTACTCCTCGATGGTCTTCTGAAGACGATGAATCTCA
Source organism: Verrucomicrobiota bacterium (assembly GCA_026397755.1). Lineage (GTDB taxonomy): Bacteria > Verrucomicrobiota > Verrucomicrobiia > Limisphaerales > UBA9464 > SXXZ01. Next base: position 1,043 of record JAPLUF010000139.1, on the reverse strand, counting down.
TCAATGAAGAGCACATCCCCTTCGGAAAGATTGGTGAGCAAACCCGCCAGATCGGCAGCCTTTTCAATGGTCGGCCCGCTCGTGGTACGCAGGGTTCCTCCCATGGCGCCGGCCAAGATGTTGGCAATGGTCGTCTTTCCCAGACCAGGGGGGCCGCTCAAGAGGATATGATCCAGCGGCTCTTTACGGCGCAGCGCCGCCTCGATGGCGATCTCCAGGCGCTCCTTCACCTTGGCTTGGCCGGTGAAATCGGCAAACGCAGCCGGCCGCAGCGCCACCTCCAGGGTGGCATCCACCTTGTTTAATGTATTCAGCGCGCGCTCTGCCATGCGCCCCCAAGTGTGGGACTCCCGCCACTCCGGGCGAGGAGTTTTGCAGGAATCATCCGCCTTTTCCCGAAAGGGCAGTTTAATGAACGACCACCGAATCGAAGAAAGCCTACGGATTGCGCTGAACACCCACCACCCTTCGGACGTCCGATACGGGCATCCGGGATTGTCCGAAACACTGCTCCATGGCAGGAATACGGGTGCGATAGCATTTCGATAGGATTTGGTTGCCGTGACGTTTGAACACCTACTGCGGAAGAACGCCCTTCTTCCCGAAGACAAGATTGCCGAAGCTAAACACTTAGAGGCCACGGAAGGGCTGCGCCTAGACCGGGCGGTCGTGCAGCTCGGCTTGCTGACCGAACGAGCGGTCCTGACACTGATGGCCGAGCAGCTTCAGCTGCCACTGCTCGATTTGTCGGCCACGGAGATCCCTTCCGACATCCTCCAGTCACTGACGACCAAGGTGGTGTTCCGCAAGCGCATCGTCCCCATCGCCCGCGAAGGCAACATCCTCCGGGTGGCCACTTGCGATCCCTTCGACCTCTACGCGATGGACGATGTGCGGATGACGACCGGGCTTCACATCGACACCGTCTTGGCCACCAAGGACGACATCTAGAAGCTCATCAAGACCCACTACGGTTTGGGCGGCGACACCTTGGACGAACTGGCAGCCAACGACGACGAACCCAGCGGCCCCGTGTCCAGCGG
>JAPLUF010000083.1 GCA_026397755.1 Verrucomicrobiota bacterium | reverse complement strand
TCTCCAGGTCCAGGTCCGCGGGGCAACGATGGCGACCCTCGAAAACCCTGATCCGATTTTTTTAGCGAGGCACCTTCAGCGACGCGGCCTGAAAACGCTTCAGGTCTGCGTCGTTGGCCTTCACGGTCTGGCTCTGGATGTAGGGCGGCATACGACCAATGCGAATCGTGTCGGGTGAGACGAACCGCCACGACTCGGCATGGCCATCGGCGAAGCTCAGCGTGGCGGCACCCGCATGGCGCACTGACGGAAAATCGACCCAGAACCACTCTCCAGGCTGCGTCACCACGAAGCGCGCATTCTCGATACTGTTCTCGTGCTCATCCAAGAAGACGAAGGCCTCGGACGGGGTGGGCAGTACGATTTGCGAGAGCTTATGCCAGCAACTGAGGTCCTGCGGGTCCGGCAGGTCATTCATCGAGGCGCTCATGGAAACGCTCCGCGATCGCGGGATCTTCCGAGCATCCCTCACTGTGGATCGATCGGCCGGGCAGTGGTAAATCCCTGAAGCTTGGTTGTAAGGAAAGAGCAACCCCCGACGGATGTTGAAGTCGTTGGTGTCGGTGAAGGCGTTGCCCACGACCCAAGTCCGTGCGGTGGCATTGGCTCCTTCACGACCTCCCGTCAGCACGGTTTCGTTCGGCGGCAACTCCTCCTTGAAGTCATCGATGTACAACAACCAAGCCAGGTTGAGCTGGCGGTAGTTGCTCAGGCACTGGGTACGCAGGGCCTTGTTTTTGGCCTTACCCAGTGCAGGCAATAGCATCCCGGCCAGAATCGCGATGATGGCGATGACCACCAGCAACTCGATCAGAGTAAAGGCGCTCAGACGCTGCAAACGATTCTTCCGGGGACGACACACGCAGTTTTGCGACACGGATACATTCATGAATTCCTGAGACTGCTCGGCGATGTTTCATCCCAATGGACCGTCATCTACTGCCCTGTGTAGCTGGACCCTAGAGGCGTGAAAACCAAGATTCTCTGAAAGCCGATGGATAAACCCGATACCGCCCGATTTTGCGATTCGCCATTGCCGAGGTCCCCCATTCCGCTCTGATTCTTCGCACTCCCACGCTCTGTCCGATGCCCCTACCGAGTTTGCCAACCCCTTGCCGCCCATGATGGATTCCCGTCCCCCTGCTCTCCCACGCTGGGCTTGGCTCACCGTGTGCCTGCTCGCGCCCATCGCCCTGCTCAATTATCTCGACCGCCAGATGCTCGCGGCCATGAAAAGCTCGGTGATGACCGACATTCCCGACATCGGTTCGGAGGCCAACTGGGGGCGGATGCTGGGACAATTCAAGTGGGTGTATGCCTTCCTGAGCCCTGTAGGCGGTTGGATTGCCGATCGGTTCGGCCGACGGATCACCATCTGCGGTAGCCTCTTTGCATGGTCGGCGGTCACCTGGTGGACCGGGCATGTCCACTCGTATGGAGAACTCCTCACCGCACGATCCCTCATGGGTATTAGCGAGGCCTTCTACATTCCAGCAGCCTTGGCTCTCATTGCCGATTATCATACGGGGGAAACCCGTTCCCGGGCGGTGAGCTATCATCAAATGGGGATTTATTGCGGGGTGATCCTTGGAGGTTTCACCGGCTATGCGGCCGAGATGCCCGGCCTGGGTTGGCGAGGGGCCTTTGGGTGGAGCGGCGTGGTGGGCATGGCCTTGGCGGTACCGATGTTATTCTTCCTCAAAGATCGGCCCCGTCAGGAGGCCGCGCAATCGGGCGCCACATCCGGCCTGGGGAGCGTCCGAGCGTTGCTCACCAACCGTTCCTTCCTGCTGCTGGTGCTTTATTTTACGCTACCGGCGCTGGCCGGTTGGGTGGTGCGCGACTGGATGCCGGCCATCCTCAAATCAGAATTCAAGATCGGCCAAGGCAAGGCCGGTGTCTCAGCCACCCTCTACTGGCAATCCGCCGCCATCGTGGGGGCCTTCGTGGGTGGATGGCTGGCTGACCGCCGGATGCGAAAAACTCCGCGGGGTCGAATCCACATCAGTGCCGTGGGCATGCTGATGATCATCCCGGCACTATTCGGAGTTGGGTTTTCTCCGCAAACGGGCGAACTCTGGGTGGCGGTGGCTTTTCTAATCCTCTTCGGTCTTGGCTGGGGATTCTTTGACACCAACAACATGCCAATCCTCTGCCAGGTGGCTCCCTCGGAGCAGCGGGCCACCGGCTACGGGCTCATGAATATGGTGAGCATTGGTTGCGGTGGACTGGCAGATTGGGGCTTCGGTCTTATGCGCGATCGGCACCTGCCGCTGGCGGCCATCTTCAGCGTGTTCGCCTCCGTGGCGTTGGTTTCGGTGTTTCTGGTCCTCATGATCCGCCCTACGGAAGTACAGCCACCCTCCGACGCTACTTCCCCCGGACAACCCTAACCCCAGCCCCGCATTGACGGAGGGTCCACGCCTGCCTGAGCGTCTTGCGCATGCTCCCCACCGTCAGAACACGCCGGACCCGTTGGATCGCCACGGCTTGGATGACTTGCGCCCTCATGTCGGCCTTGGCAGGCGACTGGCCGCAGTGGCGCGGGCCAACTCGAACCGGTCGACCGGCCGCGAACGAACCCGTGTTAACCCAACTCCCTTCGGCTCCCCACGTGGTGTGGTCCATCGCCGCGGGTCCGGGATATGCATCGCCCATCGTGGCCGAGGGTTTGGTCTTTGCCATGGAAGCCCAAGAGGGCAAGGAAGTCTTGAGGGCCTTGGAGGCCGCCTCGGGTGCCGAACGGTGGAAAGCCGTTGTCGACGAAACCTTCACCGACTCCCAGGGGCCCGCTGCTCCGCGCTGCACGCCGGTGGCCTCCGAAGGTCGGGTTTATGCCCAGTCCTGCCGGGGCAAGTTGACCTGCTTTGCAGCCGCCGATGGCAAAACGCTGTGGTCGGTCGACTACACGAAGGATTTCGCCGCCACCTTTGTGGGTGAGAAAGGCAACTCCCAGGGGGCTATGCGCCATGGCAACAATGGGTCTCCTTGGGTGGAGTCCGGGTGCTTGTGGGCTTCGGCCGGATCCACGAATGGCGCTGGCATGGTGGCGCTGAATCCGCAGACCGGAACGCTCCGCTGGAAAGGCGGCCATGAGGTCGCCGGATATGCGGCTCCGATGGTGGGAACCCTTCTGGGAGTGCGTCAGGTGGTGAACTTCATGGCCGACGCCGCCGTCGGGTTTGATGCACAGAGCGGCCAGGTGCTGTGGCGGCACCCTCTCAAAACGGCCTTCGCCCGACACGTGATGACCCCGCTCATCGTCAACGACCGGGTGATTCTTGGGTCCCATCAAACGGGCCTTAGGAGTCTTCAGTTCGCTCGCAACGGTGAGCGCTGGTCGGTCTCCGAGGTCTGGAACTCCAAGGAGGCGGCCCCCAACTTCTCCTGCCCGATCGTCGTCGGAGATCGCATCGTGGGGCTTGGAGCGCAGCGCGAGTTGGTGTGCATTGGCATCGATGATGGGAAGGTCCGTTGGACCCAGTCGGGCTGGATCACCAGTGCAGCCGACAAATCCCACGCCGGATTCATCGCCCTCGGCGGCACGTCGGCGCTCCTGCTCAGCGATAGCGGCGAACTCATCGTCTTCGACGCCGGAGGCGCCTCGTGCCGCGAGCTCGGTCGGGCCCAGGTGTCCGGAGTCAACTGGTGCAATCCTGCGTTATCGAACGGCCGCCTGTACCTCCGCGATGGCCTGCGCAATGCCGGACATTGGATGTGCCTCGACCTAACCCGGTAACCCAGTAAGCAAACCGTTCGCAATGAAGCCATGGAAGCGGGGCACAGCGGTCTTGCGAGTGCATTGAGTTGGACTACCCTGACTGCGATGTCACGGATCGCTGCGCAGGACCGTCCTCGGTGTTTGTTTGTATGAGTACTTTTCGCCCCCTTCCTTGGAGATTTCTCAGCCTCCTGTGGATCCTTCTCGGTGCCCTGCCCCTCGCCCTATTACAGGCGCAGACTCCCCAGGATCCGGCGCGCGCCATTCAGGTGTTTCTCACCGCACCGGCGGTTGCCACGCAGCCCTCTTCCGGGCCCCTGAAACTCGAGGCGGTCGCCATCGATCCCGTCGGTGGACCGATCACTGAAGTGGAGTTCCTGGCCGATGGTCAGGTGATCGCTCGGTCGGACCGCAGGGGCGATTTGTTCATCACCGTGATCGGACTCAAGGTATTGCATCAGGCCGTCTGGGAGTCACCCACCCCGGGCCTCCATGTGCTGGAGGCTCGCGCCGTGCAAAACCTGAAGACCCTGGCCACGTCGGCCCCGATGCGCGTAATCATCGGCACCGGGATCCTTCCGCCTCCGGTAGATCCCCCAGTCATTCCCATTATCCCGCCGAATCTCCCGTCCGTAGACTTGAGCGCCCTGGATCCGAGCGCCTTAGAATCGGACCCCAAGGATTTGATGACATTGGAATTCCGCCGGACCGGCGACGTGTCGAAACCCCTTCGGGTGTATTTCAAAATCGGTGGATCTGCCGACTGGAACACAGACTTCACAGTCATCCCAGGAGGGTTGAAATCGGAACCGGTGAGCGATCCCAACCTCGGCCTATGGGTGCAATCGGTCGTCATTCCTGCCGGTTCCGCAGCCGGAAAGCTTCCGCTGTCACCGATCCCGGATGACAAGGTCGAGGGCGACGAAGTCTTGTATCTGGCAGTGATCCCGAAACCCGCGACCGTGAACGACGGCCCGGAAGCTTCCGACTACCAGCCCGGTACCCACCCGACCGACCGAGTCCTCATTCGGGACTCGATCCAGCCGCCCCCCTCCGATGCGCCAATGATCCGCATCCTCGCCGCTCAACCAGCCACCTCGGAGCCCAACCCCCGAATTCGGGTACGCCCCGGACTCATTGTTTTCCAGCGGATAGGCAACCCTGCCGAACCCGTCCGCATCCGCTACGCCGTCGGGGGCAGTGCGCGCAATGGTGAGGACTTTTCTCTGCTCGACGGAGACCTCACCTTGGGAGCCGGAGAAACTGAAGCCGAACTCCTCATCGGCGCCCTGGAAGACGGACTCAAAGAGCCGGAGGAAACCGTGGTCATCAAACTCATGGATGATCCGTCTTACCGGCTCGATCCGTCCAGTGCTTGGGCCCAGGTCACCATTTTCGATTCCACCGAAACCACCACAGCCCTGCTGAACATGGTCACTCCCACGACCGGCGAGCGACTGCGGATCGGCATCGAATGCTCCCTGAAACTCGTGGCGGTAGATCCGAACGGATTCCTTCCAGTGGTGTCCTTCTGGGCCAATGGCAAACCCATCGGCGAGTCCCGGATCCAGTTTTTCCGAGCCCCCGATGCGGGAACAGCCATCGAGCACAGCCTGATTTGGAAGATCGACTCGGAAGGCCCCATCCGACTGGAGGCCACCGCGGTGGATGCATCGGGAAACACGTTGGCTTCGGCATCGGTTTTCATCCTGGGTCTGCCAGCGACCGATCCCATCGAACGCAGCGTGCTCCCCGCCGACAACGCACCCGCCGACGGTGTCCTTTCTGACATGGAATGGCAGATCTACGCCAAGTACTGGCGCTACGGAATGCCACTGCCACCGCAGGCGGCTTCTGTTCCTGTCGGACACTTAGCCCGAGCTGGATTCCTCTGGCGATCCGGTGGTGCCTATCGGTACGACGCCTCCGTCGGCTCGTTCCCCATGGGGTGGGTCCCGCTCGAAGACTCCGCCGGAAATTCCGGCACTGCAGGTCCGCTCCCGCCTCTGTCCGGGTTGGTCGGCATTCTGGGCACCAACGGAACCCCGGATCGCTCACCGACCTCCTACCTCCTCGGTGAATGGACGGCCGACTCGGCCGATTCTGTGACCCTAAAAATCCATTTGGGGCCTGCTGCAAACACCCGTTGCCAGGCAGCCGAGATTTTCGTGGGACGCACTGCCGTGGTCACAGCCATTTCGGATGACGGGCAGTTTGATCCGAAGACCGGAACCCTTCGATGGGGGCCGTTTTTGGATGACTCCATTCGTGGATTGAAGGCCACCGTCTCGGGTGCCAACGCGCTCGAGTTCTACGGTTTCGGCTCCTTTGATGGTGATGACCGGAAGATGGTGGGCCTCAAATTGAAAACCCTTTCGGACGGCCCCGCCATCTCCGCTCCCCGCTTGGCTGCCATTTCCGCATCGGCCCAAGGAGGTGCCCGTTTGGTGCTCATTGGCGCGACCAATGGCAGCGAACTGGATCTGGAAGTCTCTGAGAACATGATCCAATGGCGACGCATCGGAACGATGCTCGGCAATGGCGAATCGCAACTCCAAGTCGACACCGATGCGGGAGCTTCCACGCGGCGGTTTTACCGGGTCATTCCTCGTCAGCGTTGAGGGCGCCATCTTGCCTCCGCGATGTGCAGTTCACTCATCTCGGTACGAATCCAGGGTAACGACGGGGTCTGGCGCACACTGTTAAAGGAACTACCTAGTTCCAAGAGATACGCAGAGAGCCGGCCCTCGCCTCAAGGATGTTGGGCGGGCACCTGATAGCCGCGGTGCCACGTCAGGGACCAGAGACGATCGAGCTGAATGGCTTCAACGTGGCCGTCTACCAGAGCGAAGTTCACCGCGCCCGGAATCTTGGAACCGGGCGACACGGTAACCGTGCCGCGGAAGGATGAACCATGACGCGAGATACAGAAACGCTGCATCATCGCGTCGTTGCCACCCGTCGCTAAATTCCGAGCCGGACGGTCGGTGGCCAATGGCCATGAATCGGCCCAATTACTGTCACCAAAGATCGGGGTGGTGACCGGAACTTCGTAACTACTCTCCTTGGCAAACGCTTTGGTGGCATCAATGGCACCCTCGCCCTCCGGGGAATACTGCCAGCCATTCATGCCGTAGCTGCTCTCGAAACCGGTGTTCCATTGCACCGGGGATTTGACCGGGCCGTACCAAGCGGCCGTGGCCGTCCCCATGGCCTCGCCCGTCAAAGTGCGGTTGGCAGGGATCGGCGCCGTGGGACAAATACGAATCTTGTCGGAAGGCACGTTGTTGGTCCTCAAAACAGCCATCCAGAATTTGGCAGGCGTGTAGGCCACCGGGAAGGTCTTACCGGTATCGTTGAGGTACATAAAGAACCCCAAACCCATTTGCTTGAGGTTGTTGAGGCACACCACCGAGGCCCCCCGCTGCTTGGCACGACTGAGCGCCGGTAAAAGCATTCCGGCCAAAATCGCAATAATGGCGATGACCACCAGCAACTCAATTAAGGTAAATGCCTTGTGGCAGAGGCCGGCAGGTCGATCCGTTGGACGGAATTTTGAAACAGGCGTGGGGTTCATTGGGAAGGGTTCACTGAGGTTGGCTGGCAATGCAAAAGAGATGAGCGTCTCCACGAAGGATGAGTCGATCCATCGCCGGCACAGGGCTGGCGATAATGCGCTCACCCATCGGGTTTTCTGACAGAAGCTTAAAGGCGCCCCCGACGTGCGCTGCAAAGACCACCCCGTCCTCTCGGGCCGCATAAAGGATTCCGTTGGCCACCACCGGGGATGCGTAGTAGGGGGCCGTCGCCTTGGGCAGTGTTCCCGTCCACAACGTCTTACCGGTGGTTGGATCCATGCAGACGACTTCTCCGCGGTGACGCAGCAAGTAAGCTCGACCTTCGGCCACGGCCGGAGCAGCGACAAAGACCCCGAGATCGTGCCGTTCCCAAACACGGTGTGTCTGACTCACATCGCCGGAACCTCCCAAGCGAATGCCGTAAAAATGCGCCTGACTCGGACGATCATCACGCCCCACAGGCACCAAAACGGTGTCTCCACTCAGGACCGGCGAGGCGATGGCTGGCCAATATCCGGTGCCTGCGGGGTTGAAGCCTCCGGCCGTCCACAAAACCCGCCCATCGTCGAGCGCATGGGCCGTCAGATGATCCGCCCCCCAAATGACCACGGCCGGTTTGCCCGCATGTTGAACGCTCAAGGGCGTGGCGTATCCGTTGTTGTTTTCGGCGGGCACAACAAAATTGCGCGCCACCTTCCAGCGTAACTCGCCGGTTTTCCGGTCAAAGGCAGCCACCCACGATTCGCCATCATGCAAGCGGCTGAGGATGACCGATTCACCGGCAATCAACGGAGAGGTCCCGGAATCCCAATAGAGTTTTTCCGCACCGAAGCGCTCGGTCAAATCAACCTTCCAGAGGACCTTCCCTTCGAGACTCACCGCGGCGAAGTGACCGCTCTTGAACTGCGCATAAATCGCCTGGCCATCGGTCACCGGAGACGCATTGCAACTCGATCCCAGTGTCCGGTGACGCGGATCAGCGAGGGGGCCAACCGGGGCCTCCCACAGTTTGCGTCCCTGCAAATCGAAGGCGAGAAAGGCGTCCTGCCCTGCCAAGGGTGAGGTCAGATAAATCCGCCCCCCGGAGACTACTGGTGTCGAGGTGCCCTTCCCTGGCAACTCGGTCTTCCACGCCACGGAATCCACAGACCACCGTTCCGGAAATCGTCCGGAAACGACACTACCTTGAGCTGAAGGCCCGCGCCAAGAAGGCCACTCACTGGGAACTGCGGCGACCAACGACACGCCCATCAACCACCCTGCGCACAATACTTTTTTCCCTGGGGTCATGAGGTGAAACCTAACCCTGCCGCAGGGATAAGGAAGCCCCGGATACAGGTGTGTGCTGAGGGATTTCTGTTGGATCGGTCGTTCGGGCTTGCACCTCCTTCCGCAAGAGGTTCGTTGTTGGCTCGTTACAGACCTCCAACCCGCCTGCTCCTTACTGTTGCCTCATCGGACGAGCGCAGGTGCTGCCCTAGACATGATTCATCAACCGAAACCCACAAAACCCGCCGCCGCTCGAATCAATGCGCCTTGATCTGAGGGCAGGACCGGTCGAGCGTTGGCCCGGTTCGATCCAACACGCTTCCATGACCACGCCCCTACGCCTCGGAATTATCGGCACCGGCTTTATCGCAGACGTCATCGCTCACGCCCTGCGAGGCACGACCGAAGTAACCCTGAACGCAGTGGCCAGTCGGCGGGCAGAGACGGCCTTCGCCTTTTCTTTGAGACACGGATCAGTACCGGTTCTTGAGTCATGGGAATCCCTGCTCGGATCCGGGACCGTGGACGCGGTCTATGTGGCCACACCCACCTCCGTCCGAGAACCCATTTGTCTGGCGGCGGCGGCCAAGGGCTTGGCAGTCCTGGCAGACAAACCCTTCCTCAACCGGGACTCGCTGCAAAGAATCACCCAGGCCTGCACCCAGGCCGGCGTGGCATTCCTCGATGGAACACACTTCACCCACCACCCGCGCACCCAAGCGGTCCGCGAGGCATTGCCACTAAAAACCGGCCCCCTCCAAGGGTTGCGGACCTCGTTCTTCTTCCCGGCCCTCGACCGGAACAACATCCGACTTCAGCCGGACAAGGAGCCCACGGGCGCCATCGGCGACATGGCCTGGTATTCCATGAGGGCCGTCGTCGAGTACTCCGGCAGCGATGCACCGGTCGCCGAATGCCGCAGTTGGGCCCAACGGGACGCGGTGACGGGCGGATGGATTCGTGGCACGGGCTTCGTCCGGTTGAGCGATGGATTCACGGCGACTTGGGATGCGGGCTACACGGTCGGGGCCTGCCTGATGGATCTGGATCTGATGGGAACCCAAGGAGTCATTTCCATGGATGACTTCGTGCTCGATTGGGAGGGCGGCTTTGGGAGCCCCGACACCACTCGGCCGGTCGGATTCACCCACCGATTCGGCATGGCCAACCCGGCCACCTGGGTGCGCACCGAGACCCCTTCCCCTCAACGCCAGTCCACCCGAATGCTCGAAGCCTTCGCCCGATTGGCGCGGAATCCCCGCGGTCTGGAGGTGGCCCAAAGCATCCGCCGCAGCCTTCGCACCCAGGAACTGGTCGATGCTGTGGTTGCCTCGCTGCACGATTGATCCGCGGACCGGCATTCGTTACCCATCCTCCACCGGCATGAATCCCACCATCCAGGCCCTGATCCATCGCTACCGACTGGAACCGCTGCCCGTCGAAGGCACCCTCTTCGTCCAGTCGTATCGGACTGCCCTCGAACTCCAACCGGGCCGACCGGCGGGAACGGCTATGATTGGCCTCTACTGCGAAGAGCCGTTGAGTCACTCGCTCTTCCACCGACTCACCTTGGATGAGGTCTGGCATTTCTATAGCGGAGACCCCTTCCGAATCCTTCTCCTGCGCCCCGACGGATCCACGGAGGACATCCTTCTCGGGCCCGATCCGCTTCAGGGACATCACTGCCAATATGTCGTGCCTGCCGGAGTCTGGCAGGCCGCCCACCTGATCTCCGGGGGCCTCTACGCACTCTACGGCTGCACCCTGAGCCCGGGCTACACGCCGGACCTCTTCGAAGGAGGAACCCGCTCCGCGTTGGCAGCGCAATACCCGTCCCGGTCGGCCGATATCGAACGGTTCGCCTGTCCGGACGGCGAAACTCGCATGCCTTTGTAACCGGACTTCCGTGAACTCCGTCGTAACGGATTGTGCCCATTGACCCCGTCTAGAATTCAGTGATTCTGTGCGAACACCGTCCCAATCGGGAACCATTGACCACCGTGCCGGCCAACGCCGTCCTCTCGGAAATGAGTCCTTCAAGCGGTCCGGTCTGA
>JAPLUF010000355.1 GCA_026397755.1 Verrucomicrobiota bacterium | reverse complement strand
TCGAGAAGGAGGTCTTGCGGCAGTTGCCCACACTGAACCGCCGTGAATTTATTCAGAAAGTCCTGGATACCAACACCTGGCTCATCCACGTCCGCGACCTTAATGCGGCCGTGGTGCTCATCAACCGACTGGCACCGGAACACTGCGAAATCATGACCCGCAACCCCAAGGCGCTAGTTCCGCGAATCCATGCGGCCGGTGCCATTTTTCTCGGCCAGGGTTCTCCCACGGTTCTCGGCGATTATGTCGCCGGCCCCAGCCATGTGCTGCCCACCGGCGGCGCCGGTCGCAGCTTCGCTGGCCTGACCGTCGATCAATTCCAACGCCGCACCAGTGTGGTGGAGTACTCCAAGCCCGCACTGCGCAAGGCGCTGAAGGGGGTCGCGACCTTCGCTGGACTCGAAGGCCTCGATGGCCACGGTCGTTCGGCCGCCATCCGACTCGAGACCCAACCGAAAGGCCGTTGACCAACCCTCCGAGCGGCGCACCCCTCAATGGCCTCTCTCAATACCCGAACACCGCAACGCAGCTCATCCGAGAGGCAGTCCGGCTTGTTCCGGAGGCGTTATTGTGATTCTCTCTGAATCCATGAAATCGACGCACCTGCGACTTGGCCAGAGCCTGCTTCTGAGTCTGGCTCTCGTCGCGGCTGGCTGCGTGACTGAGCCCGTGACCGGTCGAAAGCAGTTCATGGTGACCGGGGCCAGCCAAGAGGTAGCCCTCGGCCTCACCGCCTTCGAATCCCTCAAGAAAGAGACCCCCATCAGCAAGAATGCCACCCAGAAGGCTCTGCTCGAAAAGGTGGGTCGACGGATTGCCGCGGTGGCCGACCTGCCCAATGCACAATGGGAGTTCGTCCTCTTCGACAGTCCAGAGGCCAATGCCTTCTGCCTGCCAGGCGGCAAAGTCGGGGTCTACACGGGCATCCTGGCTATCACCCGAGATGAGGCCGGTTTGGCCACGGTCATCGGACACGAGGTGGCCCACGCCGTCGCTCGTCACGGCGGAGAACGCATGAGCATGGCCAAAGGTATAGAGCTAGCAGGAGTCCTCGGAGGCACGGCCATGTCGCAAAGCCAGTACGGCCCGTACTTCCAGCAACTCTACGCGCCAGTTTCGCAAGTGGGCGTGGCGTTGCCCCACAGCCGGATGCAAGAAAGCTCCGCCGACGAAATCGGACTCATGCTCATGGCTCGCGCCGGGTACGATCCCAAACACGCTGTGGGTTTCTGGCAGCGTTTTTCTACCCACAATCAGGCGGGCGGCGGCCAGACCCCGTGGTTCCTGCGAACTCACCCGCTCGACCAACAACGCATCGCCAAGATCCAACAACTTCTCCCTAAGGCTCAGGCCGAGTTCCGTCCTGCCAACCCGTAATCTCTCATGAAGCCCACCCTGACGACCCTCCCGGCCGCCCTGTTGACCACCCTGCTGGCCCTAACCCTCACCTCCGGCTGTGGTTCCTCCGGCTCCAAGGCCCAGTCCCGCATAATCGTGCCCCAAGGCGACGAGGCCGTGGTCACCTCGACGGGACTTCCGTACCGACCCACCGCCCCGGTTTATGCGGTCGATCCGCCGGCAGGCTTTCGCCCAGAACTCAACCCGCCCGCTCCGCTCAGCTCCGTACCTGGAGTCCAGCCCACCACCCTGTTGCTGGCTTCGCCATTGCGACCCTACCGGGAGCCCAAGGCCACCAATGACTGGGTCACCGCTGCCAAGGGATGGCGGGGCACACCGTTTGTCGAAGGCGGATCAGACCGTCAGGGAGCCGACAGCGCGGGCTACGTGGTGCAACTCCACAAGGAGGTCTCCGCGAGCACTCTGGCGAAGACCCCGTCCGAACTGTGGACCGCGGGCAAGCCCGTGGGCATTGCCGCCTTCGAGCCGGGCGACCTCGTCTTCTTCGGTGACCTCAACTCCCTGTCGCCCATCCATGTGGGAATTTATGTGGGCGACCGATCGTTCACCCACAGCAGCGTGGGCACCGGGGTGAGCTTCGCCTGGCTGGACGACACTTACTGGAAGCCTCGCTTCCTCGGAGCCCGCCGATTCCAGCGCTGAAGGGCCCCTCACCCGGGGTCCCCTTCACCGAATTCTCCGAACCCCACGGGATTGGGGGATCTTTCAGAGCCTGTCTGAAAATGGGGAGGGGTTCTGTTTGGGAGGGAAGGGTTCGATTGGCAAGGCGCGCGGAGGAAGCAGACCCGCAGCGGTCTGTGACCGACAAGCAACGCCGCCAGCGGGCCCTTCCATCCCAAACCCTCCGGGCGGCGGGTCTTTCCGGCTTGGACTGCGTTGGTTCGGGCGGAACAGACCGCAGGAGGTCTGCCCCGCCGCTCACCGCCTTGCCCAACCCAGAATTCCCCAGCCGCAGAACCCCTCCCCATTTT
>JAPLUF010000113.1 GCA_026397755.1 Verrucomicrobiota bacterium | reverse complement strand
TCGGAGATTATGGTGCGCCGATCCGGCGAAGCACTCCACCGATGCTTCAAATCCCCTCCCCCGAACAACAAACTCGGTTGGATCGGGAACGCGGTGCGCTGCGATCTGAGGAGTCGTTGCTCGCTCAGCGACGCCCGGAAATTGTGGCCGATCCTGAATCCTGGGCATCGAACCTCCGGGCACATCCGGTGGCCTGGGAAACCTCGGGAACCACGCTCCTTCCGGTCCAGTCTGGCACGAACCGCTCGATCCGCCTGACGTGGGATTCACCAACCACCGCTCTCCGATTGACCTTCAGGCCAACGGGGATCGGAAGTTCATCGGAACCCCGCCGAATCGCCCTCGGCGAACTACGCCTCCGCACGGTTGGTCAGGATCGCCCCCTCACACTTCGAGCCCGCAGTGCGCCGGACTCCCGCGCCGCCGAGTCCGTGGCACCCGCACTCGACGATAAACTCGATACCGCCTTCTCCCTGGATTGGACTACCCAACCCGAAGTCCGCATCGTGCTGCTGCCTGAAGCCATTCCCCAGAGAGGGGCCGGAGAGCCCAGGGCGGCCCCTCTAGAACTGGAAGTCGTCTATCGGGATGTGGCCGGAACCTCGGACATCGAGCTGCGCGTCGACACCACCCGGGAACCAGTCGATCGGATTCCCACACCGCCCATCGCCGACCTCCTCTCTAAACCGAGCACCGATTGGTCACCGGATCATCGCCGGCAAATCGAGGATTTTCGCCTCGATTCCGAGGCCGGGTTTCGGCAGCTCCAAAAGAGTGTCCAGCAACGTCAGCGAGATCTGGACACCTTGGACCTATCAATTCCCGTAACTCTGGTGATGGAGGAAACCAAGGAGCCTCGACCCACTCACGTGTTGCTCCGAGGTGCCTATGATCAGAAGGGAGAACGCGTTGAACCCGCCTCGCCCCGCCTTCTGCCACCGATGCCCAAGAGCGGCCGGACTGATCGACTTGCCCTAGCCCGATGGCTGGTGAGCCCTGAGAACCCGTTGCCGGCGCGGGTGATCATGAACCGCTGGTGGCTAACGCTTCTAGGTACGGGACTCGTCCGAACAACCGAGGATTTCGGATCGCAGGGGGAACCCTCCAGTCATCCCGAACTGTTGGACTGGCTAGCCCGTGAGTTCGTGGATTCGGGCTGGGACCAGAAACACATGGTCCGACTCCTAGTCACCAGCGCCACCTACCGTCAGGCTTCCCAAGTTAGACCCGAGACCCTCACCAAGGATCCAGACAACCGCCTCCTGTCGCGGGGCCCCCGTTTCCGATGGTCAGCAGAGATCATCCGTGACAGCGCTCTGGCCTCATCGGGGCTTCTGATCGAGACCCAAGGGGGAGCCTCGGTTAAACCGTACCACCCTCCCGGTTTGTACGAACAAGTCGTGGCCGGCTCCTCGGCCAACACCTACGAGCAAGATCACGGAACAGCTCTCTACCGGAGGACCCTGTACACCTACTGGAAGCGGTCTGTCCCCAATCCGGCTCTGCTGCTCTTCGACCGCCCGTTCCGGGAAACCTGCGTAACCCGGCGCTCGCGGACCAGCACGCCGCTGCAGGCGTTAAACCTGCTCAACGACCCCACCTATGTCGAAGCCGCTCGATTCCTGGCTCAACGACTCATCCGCGAAACTCCCGATGCTGACAGCCGGATCCGCTCAGCCTTTCTGCGCATCCTGGGCCGCCATCCTTCGGATCGCGAACACCGGATCCTCAGCCTAGGTCTGAAACGAACGCAGGAGCACTTTACACAAAACCCCTCGGCGGCCTCCCAACTACTCACCGTAGGAGAGTCCAAGACAGACGCTGCGCTGAACCCCATCGAACTGGCCTCGATGACCCTCACGGTGGTCTCCATTCTCAACCTCGAGGAGACCCTGACCCGACAATAACCCATGTCCCCGAACCCTCCCCCACTTCAAGCCTCGCGTCGGCAATTCCTCGGGCAGGCGGGCGCCACGCTCGGGGCGGCCGCTTTGGCTTCACTGCTGAACCCGGCGGCCGGGGCGGCTTCTCGAGCTCCGGTCGCGGTCGCGAAGGGGAGCCTCATTCCCCGAGCCCGTCGTATCATTTATCTAACTCAAGCCGGAGCCCCCTCGCACCTGGACCTCTTCGATCCGAAGCCCGGCCTGAAGGCTCGGTTCCGGGAAGAACTGCCCGATTCCATCCGCGGCTCCCAGCGGCTTACCGGGATGACCTCGGGGCAAAAGTCCTTCCCCATCGCCCCGAGTCCGTTCGCATTTCGGCCCGCCGGTCAATCAGGCCTCCTGCTCAGCGAATTGCTGCCACACACCGCCCGCGTCGCCGACGAGTTGTGTCTCATCCGCTCGATGCACACCGAGGCCATCAACCACGATCCGGCCATGACCCTTCTCCAGACGGGGCACCAGCAGGCCGGACGGCCATCGATGGGATCCTGGCTCTCCTACGGACTGGGAAGTGAAAACCGGGACCTTCCCACCTTCGTGGTGATGATCTCCCGCCCCAGCGGCCCGACCAACGCCCAACCACTGCATGAGCGAATGTGGGGCGCAGGCTTCCTTCCCTCCCATCACCAGGGGGTTCGATTCAGCCCAGGCAAAGACCCGGTGCTCTTCCTCAGCGATCCTGCCGGAGTGAATCGGGGAATGCGCCGGGGAATGCTGGACGACATCGGCCAACTGAACCGACTAAACTTCGAGGAGTATCAGGACCCGGAGATCCAGACCCGAATCAACCACTACGAATTGGCCTTTCGGATGCAGGCCTCAGTACCCGAGCTGACCGACCTCTCGAGCGAACCCGCCTCGACCTTCGAGCTTTATGGTCCTGAGTCGCGCAAACCGGGAAGCTTTGCCGCCAACTGCATCTTGGCGCGGCGACTCTCCGAACGCGGAGTCCGCTTTGTCCAACTCTACCACCGGGGCTGGGACCAGCATGACAACCTGCCCTCCGGAATCCGGCACCAAGCTTACGACACCGACCAAGCGTCCGCGGCTCTAATTACCGACCTGCGCCAGCGCGGCCTCTTGGAAGACACCCTGGTTGTTTGGGCCGGCGAGTTCGGACGCACTGTCTTCAGCCAGGGAACGCTGACGGCCACCACCTTTGGCCGCGACCACCACCCTCGTTGCTACAGCGTCTGGATGGCGGGTGGCGGCATTCGAGGAGGAATGTCCTACGGGGAGACCGACGACTTCGGATACAATGTGGTCCGCGATCCGGTGCATATTCATGACATGAATGCGACCCTGCTGCATTGCCTAGGCATCGATCATGAACGACTGACCTTCCGCCATCAGGGCCGCAACTACCGATTGACCGATGTCCATGGGACGGTGCTGTCGGCGGTGCTCGGTTGATTAGCCCTTGGCGGCAAGCCGGAAGCCAAACTGCGCTAACGTTTGCCGCATTACTTTTCGCTAATGCAGTAAAGGCTCTGCCGGCCGCGCAAGAAAATCTGCCGACCCACGATCGCCGGCGAGGCATCAAATCCGTCATCGAGGTGGTTCTTGGCCAAACTTTCCAATCGAGGGCCTTGCCGCAGGACCGCCGTGTTGCCATCTCGCCCGACCACGTAAATTCGCCCATCGGCGGCCACCGGGGAGGCGTAAACACCATTGAGCCCGTCCAAACGCTCCGCTTCGAAATGAGCCTTGCCGGAGACGGCATCAAAGGCCGAGAGCAGGGCGCTGTTGTTTGAAACAAAGTACAGTGTGTCACTCACCAGCAAGGGCGACGGGACGTACGGGGTGCTCTTGGCGTGCGACCAGACAATGCCGTCGGTGCCGGTCAGATCGCCGGAACGATCTAGGCGAAGGGCCTGAAGCGCATTGCCCCGATAGCCACTCATTACAAAAACATGATCCTGGGAGGCTACAGCGGAGGGGATGGCATTGGCTGTCTGCCCGGCGCACTCCCAGAGCAATTTGCCGTCATTGAGGTCGTAGCTGCGAACCTTGTTCGTGCCGTTGACGATCACCTGTTTGCGACCGCCGTGGCTGACGATCAACGGGGTGCACCAACCGGTGGGCTCATCGCGCGTCTGCCGCCACAGTTCCCGACCGTCGCGCTTGTCGAGGGCCACGATGAAGTCGTCTCCCTCATGATCCCAGAGCACGACCACCGTGTTGCCGTCGAGGGCCGGCGAACTGCCCTCGCCGAAGCTGTTGCGGGTGCGCATGTCGCCCAGGTCTTTTTCCCAGAGGAGCTTGCCTTTTAGGTCGTACCCGTAGAGGCCGAACGATCCGAACGAGACGATCAGGTGCTTGCCATCGGTGACCGGAGAAGCCGAAGCAAACCCGTGGTCCTTATGATGTCCCTCATGCGGCAATTGGGTGCGCGGGGATTGGGTCCAACGCTGCTTGCCGGTCTTGCGATCGAAGCTCAGCACCGTGAACTGCTGGGCCCGGGTCGGACGATCGACCATGCCTCCGCCGCCTCCTGCGCCTCCTCTCCGAGGGCGCTCGGACCGATCGGGTGGTTGACCGCTCGCATCCGCAGTCTCCGCAGCGGCTTCAGGCCCGGTGGGGATGGCCGTGAGAATGAAGACCTGATCGTCCCAGAGGATCGGTGTGGAGCTCCCCCGCCCCGGGATAGGCACCTTCCACTGCACATGATTGGTCTCGCTCCATTGGGTCGGTGGATGGGCATCGGTAGCCACTCCGTTGGCTTGTGGGCCCCGCCAGCCAGGCCATTGCGATGCGGCGTTCGACTGCAACGGGAGCCAGGCATTCCACAGGCAGCACGCGAGCGCCGCGATCTGAAGTTTCCGGGTGTTCATGAGTGAATAGAGAGACGGTGGGAGTGGATTGGGGTTACAAATTCTGATCTGCTGAGGGATCAATCCTTGCGCAACTCTTACTGCGGAGCGGACGGCTGAACACTCGGTTCACTCAAGGTTTTCAGGAAAGCCACCAGGGCAGATTGATCGTCGGGGCTTAGGTGAAGACCACCGGCGGTGTGTTTGGCCAAGTTAGGGTCCAGGTTGCGGCTAGCCTGAACGCCCTCCGAGTAATGGCGCACCACCTCCTCCAGCGTCTGGAACCGGCCGTCATGCATGTAGGGAGCGGTTCGCGCGATGTTGCGCAAGGTCGGCGTCACAAACTTGCCCCGATCGGAATTACGCCGGGTGACGCCGCCTCGACCCGGATCGCTGGGCGCAAGATCCAATCCATTGTCGTGGAATTGGTGATCGGTGAAGAGCATCCCGCCGTGGCAATGGAAGCAGTCGGCCCCACGCTGCCCCATACGCGGTTCGTTCTCGGTCATGAAGAGTTCCAACCCCCGGCGTTCCAGATCGCTGAGGCTGGCCTTTCCTTGAATCGACAAATCAAACCGGGACCGGAACCCGGTTAGGGTCAGGACAAACTGTTCCAAAGCCAACGCGATGCGTTCGGCGTCGATGCGCGGAGTCCCAAACGCTTTTTCGAACAGGGCCGGATACTCCGGCATTCCCGACAGTTTGCTGACCACCGACTCCAAGGTCTCGGCCATCTCCGTCGGATCCTGGATGGGTATTAATACCTGATCTCGCAACGACCGGGCCCGGCCGTCCCAGAAGAACTCCCGCTTCCAGGCCAAATTAATCAAGGCCATGGACTGCCGGGTTCCCAACTGGCCGCGCACGCCCGGACTAAAACGACGTGAATCCGAAAACCCCGAGGCCGCCGCGTGGCAGGAGGCGCAGGCAATGGATCGATCGGCCGACAAGGCGGTCTCTTGAAACAACCGGCGACCCAACGCGATCCGTTCCTCGATCAACGGATTGTCCCGAGGGAGCGGCGGTATGGGAAAGGTTCCTGCCATCGCGAATCGATGGGGCGTGTATTTTGGGGGCAGGTCTTTGGGAACGACGGGGGGAACCGTCGCCTTCTCGGCGACCCCTGGGCTATCGAGCAATTCTCCTGCGCGAAACGACAAAGGTAGGTTTCGGCCCAGGGCATCGGCCAATGAATCCTGTTCGCGCGAATGGGTGGAATGCCCATCCCGTGCCAATGAGATCGGTCTAGGCAAGCGGAACAAGGATGCCAGATCCCAGTCCAACCGGAGGACGCGGTCTTGTCGCAAGTCCAGCGAGGTGGACAATGAGACTCGGGTGCGTCGGGGATCCCGGGCGAAATGCAGCGAATAGCCGGCGATGGGCCCGGTTCCCGAACGGTAGCGACCCTCCAGCGCCATGAAGATGTACCCACCCTGCCAATCCCAATGCAGGCCATTGAGCCCAGGTGATAACGGATCGTCGGGCAACCGTTTGGCCGGATCGGCGTGGTTCTCGACCGGGTTCGGCCCGATCCAAAAACGCAGCGCCCGGTAGTGTCCCGGCTGGACCGGATTCAAGGTCCAACGCAGTCGACCGGACGCGACGTCGATCCACGCGTGGGCCGGACTCAGTTCCACCCACTTCCCGTCGGCGGTCTCCAGCGCTGCTCCCGATAACAGGGCGCTCAGGCGAGTCACCGACAGCAACTCGCCGGCCCCGGTCTCATGGCGCAGCGCCTCGATCTCCAGAGGCTTACCATCCCAGGTAGGGCGAAAGACCAAATCCAAGCTGACAGCGCGGGCTAGGACTGTGAAAAGCCCCCCAATGAGGGCCAGTGCGCACCTGTTTCGGAAGCGGGGCCAAGTATCTTGAAAACGACTCATAGGCGGCGAGTGCACCGTGTCAGACCGTTGAGTCGTCACGGTGAAGCCACCGTCAGAGACTTTCAATCGGCACCCCACAGCAAAAAGCGCGGCGGGGTGAACAACACACCCGCCGCGCTGTAAATCAGACACTTCCCGAAACTTACTTCGCGTTGGTGGTGATCCAGGCCTCCTTGTGAGCCGTCCACAGCACCGAATTTTTGAGCAACTGCTGATAGGCGATATGCCCGTGAGCGATGCCGTCGTGGCCCAGCGTGATGCCGGCGATGCGGGCCTTGGGATGGTTCACCACGAAGACCTGCGGGAAGTCCTTGTTCTTGGACTTGGAGTGGGCGGTGGCCAACACCTGAATGGGCGTTCCAGCCGGGTCGGCCTCGTAGTAGTAGAGCTCGTCGCTCAGCTTAAAGTGCTCCGGAACTCCCTGAAGCAAGGGATGCTTCACGCCGGTGACGGTGACTTCGAACTCCCCGTAAGCGTCATGGCCGCGGGATCCGCCGCCGGCCAATTCACGGTTGTAAGCCGTCCAGTTGGCCCAGTTGTACCACAGGCCCGGGTGCAACAGCACCAACCCCTTGCCGGCCGCAGCATGGGCAGCGATGGCATCGCGCACCGCTGCATCGGGAAAGGCCTTGTTGGCGCTGATAAGCAGGATATCCGCGGACTTCACAGCCTCGACGCTCACATCCTGTGGCTCGCGGTAGTTGGCCGAAATGTGCCCGGAGTCATTGAGCATCGCCACGTCCGCCAGGTTGAACCAGCGGTTGTAGTCGTGCGAAGAACCACCGCCAATGAGCAGTGTCTTGAGCCCATTGCCCCACTTCAGCGGTGCGGCCACCGGATTGGCCTGCGCCTGCTCAGGTCCCGCCGGAGCGCCCAACTCGGCCGTGATGGCGAAGAGGGTCGGCGCCACTTCGTTGTCGTAGCTCTCCAGCACCAATTTCTGGATCACACCGGGCTTGGTAATGTTCTTGGTCAGCCAACGAATCTGGCCAGGCCCCTTGGTCCAACTCGGCAATCCCTTGGAACCCGTCACATCCGTGCGACCGCGGTAGTCGGCGATTTCCACGCCGTTCTTCAGGAGGATCTCCTGCGTCGCGCCGCCTTCAAAAACGGCCGTCATTTTCAGGGCATTGACCTTCTCGCCCACCGCTGGATAGCCCCAGCCGGCCACGCCGCCCAGGATGTGCAGCTTGGAGGCCGCCACACCCACCTTCACCTCGACCCGCTTAGGCAGACTCTTGCGCGACCAGGAGTCCGACGCTCCCCCCTTGAGAACGACGACGTTGGCGACCGCTTTCTCCGGGCTAATCACGTCGAAAGGAATGTCTTCGACGCGCTTGAGGCCGTAGCTGCGGAAGGTGACGGTGTCGTCCTCCTGCTCCGGCGTGATGTAGAGGCCACGACCGCTGTTGGCCGTGAAGGCCCCACCCAAATCAATGATGCGGAAGCGATTGTCATCCACGGTCATATAGGCCAGCAAGTCGCGCAGAGCGGCCGCGCCCAACGCATCGAAGCCCTCGGGCATGAGCGAGCGCCCCGTAGACTTGCGGTTGGCAATGTCGGAAACACGCAAGGTGTGGTCGGACGTCGCGTCACGCAGGACAACTTCCGAGGCATTCTCACGCTCGATGATGCCATCGAACTGATCCCCCGACTTGGTCTCCACGCTGACGCTGATGAAATTCGGTTCAACCACGCGGTTCGGGTCCACGATGTGAATGAGCAAGTCGGCCGCACCGTGGGCCCCCATGCCGTTGAGGTTGGGAGCCAAGTTACGGCCCTCACCCTTGTAAATGTGGCAGCCGGCGCAGTTGGCGGTGTAGATCTTCTTACCGTTGGCCACATCGCCCGGCTTCTCCACTTCCGGCTGCAACTTAGCGATGAGGGCGTCTTTCTCCTTGGCCTCGGGCCCCTTCAGGTCGTCGATGACCTGGGTGGCGCGGGCCGCGATCTTGGCGTCACCGTGGGTACGGAGACGGTGCAGGCGTGCAGGTCCGAGCAGCACCACGTCGATCTTGTGAGCGGCGAGCGCCTCGATGAAGGCGGCCGCGGAGTCGGCCCGCTTGAGTACCTGAGCAAAGGCCGTCTCCAACTGACCGGTGGGCAACTGGGCGAATCGTTGGACCAGAGCCATTCCACCTTCGGGGGCGGAACCCAGGGCCTCGATGAGCGATTTCTGGAGCGCCGGACTCACGGCCGGGGTCACCAGAGAAGCGACGGCCGGGATCACCGACGGATCGATATTGCGGACACCAATTAAATTGGCGGCGATCTGGCCGCGAGAGGCATCCGACAACGCGGCGTCCCCGATCTGGGCCGAGGCGGCCTGGATGGCGGGCTTGAGTTCGGCAGCCAAGGCCGAAGCCGCCTTCCAGCGGGCCACCAAGGGCAACACCGAACCGGCGGTGCGACCCGAAGCCAGTAGCGCCTTCAAGGCTCCCAAATTGGCCGCATCCAACTCCGGTTGCAGGCGGGCGTCGAGCGCGGCCGACAACGCTTCGAGGGCGGCCGCCTTAAGGCCATCCGTCGCAACCGGTTGGCGCGCGAGCAATTGCACCATTCGTCCGGCCAGCGCGGCATCCCGTCGATTGGCAACCATCCGGGCTAGGTGCGGCACATATCCAACGACGAAGGCCGGATCTTGGGCAGCAAAGACCGCCTCGAGGAAGAGCAGCGGATCCTTATCGGCGGCACCGACGGCGGCAGACTCCAGCCAACGGTCCTTGAGGTTGGGCCAGGCGGCCACCACGGCATCGGCCAAGGCACGCGACGCCGGCAGGGAACCCGCCGCCATCAGGGCGTTAATGCGTACGCGGCCATCGGGGTCGCTCAAGCGCTCGATGACGGCTTTCTCCGTCGTCTTCAGCGGATCGGAATCCTTGGAGCGGAGATTGGCTGGGTTGGCCACCAATTCGGTGGCCACTCTCAGAGCATTCTTGCGAACCCAGGCAGACGGATCGTTCATGACCGAAGCGGCGGCCGCATCGTCCCAGGGTACGGGCCCGTTGGAGGCGGCCACGCGATAAAGCCACAAGGCTTGGATGCGGGATTCAGCCGGGGCCGAGGTATCGCCGATGAGCTGACCCAAACCGGGTAATGCCGATTTCAACACGGCGGGCTGCTCAACCAGGAGGCGGTTGGCCGTCGAACGAACCCAACCATTCGGATGGTTGAGGGCGGTGACCAGCGTCTCTGCATCGTTGCGATCAAACTTCGCGGTCGGCAGCGTCTTGGCATCCTTGTGCTGGATGCGCCAAATGCGGGTGAAGTGGTGGTCCCGATCCGGGCGGGCAGCCGCATTGCGGGCGCCGTGACCCGGACCCCGGGTGTCATTGTGGACGGCGATTTGATTGTAGAGATCGACCAGATAGATAGCCCCGTCCGGGCCCACGCGGCTGTGAATGGGGCGGAACCAGTAATCGGTGCTGGCAAGGAACTCGGTCTGCTTGCGGCCGTCTTCCTTGCGGCCCTGATAGGTGGCGCCCTTGGGGTCGAGGAACTCATGATGGAAGAGCTGGCGGGTGGCCTCGCCCATGAAGAACGAATACCGCTCAGTGGCTGACCACTTGGCTGGCCAGGCGCCGCCGTCATAAATCGTTGCACCTGCAGCCGCAGTCCAAGCCCCCACCCAGTCGATTTGCACGTACGGCTGACGCTTCTCATCGAAGGCCGGGTAAATCTTGTTCTCTTCAATGACATTGAAGAACGACTTCATGCCGCCCACCTGTCCGCGGGCCAAAATCTTTTCGGGAATGACCACGTGGCAAATCGGCTCGCCGCAGGTGGCCGTCGTGAAGAGGATTTCGTTGTCGGGCGCGATCTCGCAGCCCCAAGTATTGCAACCCCCGGCGGCGATTTGCTCGACCGCGGAGCCATCGGGTTTGAAGCGGTAAATACCCGCGGCGATGTCGCCGAAGTCCTTGGATCCGTCGCCAGACTTCACGCGTCCGCGGGTGTAGCCTACCGATCCGTAAATCCAACCATCCATGCCCCAGCGGAAATTGCTAATGACCGCATGGGTGTCGAAGGTACCCCAGCCGGTGTAGAGGGTTTCCACCTTGTCCGCCCGACCGTCTCCATTGGTGTCCCGGATCCACAAGATGTCGGGAGCCTGAGCCACGATGACGCCGTCTTTCCAGAACACCAGCGAGGTGGGCAGTTCCAAGCCGTCGGCAAAAAGGGTGCGCTTGTCGGCCACGCCGTCGCCGTTGGTGTCTTCCAGAAGGGAGATACGGTCTAGCGGCTTGCGAGGTTGCTTGCCGCCAACAGGGAAAGTTTTGGGGTCTTGGGCGCGGTTCCAATAAGCCTTGAAGTCATTCTTGTTCACGTCGCGACCTCCCGGGTACTCGGGCGTCTCAACCACCCACAGGCGACCCTTCTCGTCCCAGTCCATAGACATGATCTTCTCGGCCACGTTCTCGTCGGCCGTCAGGGACACATTGAACTCCGGATGAGTCTGGAAGGTCTTGAGCGCCTCGGCGGCGGGCTTCGGGCCCCCGGCCGGGTACTTGAGCGACGCCAATTCCTCGGGCTTACAGAACTCGTCGGCGTTGGCGCGCTTGCCGGCCCAGGCGATGCCGCGCAGCAAAATGGCCCGGTAATGGGGGGTGTTGAACGAGTCGTACTCGTGACCGGGGATGCTCACGAAGGCCCGGTAAGGTGCCTTGGCCTCGGGCAAGGTCTTCTCATAAGTCCACAGCTGGGGCCAAATGTTGAAGACATCGACAAAACTCTGGGCCAACACGTTGACGTCCTCGGCCATATCGAGGCGGTTGTAGACCTCGTCTTTCCAGTCGAAGTTGGACGCGCCCTTCACAATCGGGTGCTCGGGATTGACGAAATAGACCCCGACATTCCCCTCGTGCCACTGAGTCTTCTTGTCGCCATCCCAGCGCCAGGCCCCACCAATGATCTTCTTGCACCACTCGTGCTGATCACCGCTGACCACGCCGTCGTGGAGCACCACCACACCACCGCCACGGGACAGGTAGTGCTCGAAGCGTGCGCGTTCGTCGCCGATGATTTTCATGCCGTCGGCTGCGTAAATCACCAGCACATCGGTCGCCTCCAACTGGGCGGCCGTCGGAAATTCCATAGCGCCGCTGGCGGTGATTCCCCGCTCGGTGAGAAGCTTGGCCCATTCACCCAGAAAACGCGGGTGATCGTGCTGGTTGGGGCCGTGGGTTTTGACGCCGCCGCGGATGAAGACGCGGAGCGGAGCGGCGTGAAGTCCGACGGTGAGCGCCAACAAGGCCCACATCGGCAGGAGGGATCTAAGGAACTGTTTCATGGCTTAAGTCAAACAACGCAAATCGCGGACGCCGTCGCCGACGCGCGCATTCAGGTAAGGATTGACCCTCCCGGAACGCACGACGGCAAGGGAGAACCCGGGCAGTCCATGGACGCGCTGTGAGGCAGACAGTACCGTATCCTGCGAAGAGTGCTATGCGCAGATGGCACGCTGGAATGTCAGCGATGCACCAGCGCGCCGCCGGGGAGAAGGCTAAAGCCCTTCCAATGCGACAGAAACCCTCCTATGCCGGAAAGAAACTGAACGGCTCATCCAGTTAAATTCCATGGCTCGCATCTCAACCCGCGTCACCAATATTACCCATTCTCTTGCCCAACCGTTCCTCGGAATAATCCGGGCGATGGTTTGACGTAGCATTTGAAGCCGGAGCCTTCCGGGGCCACGGTCTCCCCGTTCATGACCGATTGTTTCGAGTTGCTGCAAGAACCGCGTCGCCCCTGGCTCGATGCCGACGCCCAGACGGTTCAGAGCGAGACTCACTGATTTATGCAGACGCAGACCCAAATCGAATATGGACAGAGCAGGCAACTGGTGTAACAGGAATTAAG
>JAPLUF010000055.1 GCA_026397755.1 Verrucomicrobiota bacterium | reverse complement strand
CACGGGTACCGGAGGCACCTTCCGGACAAGTCCTGCGCTATACTCCGACTGATGGGTCGGTGCGGTGGGTGGCACGGCCGACCCCATAGGCTACGAGGTGGCGTTCAAGGTTGGCTGGCAGGCTAGAGCTCCGGGGTTTGACCCGATCGAAGCACGACGATCGGCGGTGGATCTTAAGCCATTCCCGGACGACGGGTTGGGAATCTTTAGTCAGAGCGATTCAGTGGGGAGGGACGGGATGGCGTGACTGATTCTTTTGCAAGGCGAGGCGCGAGCCGTGCTGAGGCCCGTCACAAGCGACCAACGATGTTCTTGTTGAAGAAGGCGCAGCCAGCATGACCGATCTGGCAGCAAACCGTTTCGGCTGAGACGGGGAGCTTCAAGGGGCTTCGAGATCGACCAACACCGGACGGTTTGAACGAGTGCCAGCGATGCGTTTCAGGTCGCTGGAGACGGCGGCAAACATCACTCGGTTGGTGTGTCCCTTGAAGCTACCGGCGATAGAGGTGGCCCCATCCGCGATGCGGACTCGGTGCATGTTCTCGGCGGAAAACTCGATCACCAAAAGTTGGTCTTCGTCGCGGTTCATCACAGCCACATGCAATGAGCGCCGCAATTGAATGGGTTGTTCGCGCGAGACGGATCCGGTTTTCAAATTATACCAGGTGTTGCGGTCTCCGGAGAGTGCGAGCACGCCGCCGGACTTGGCGGAGACCACCAAGTGGCTGGGGTTCATGCCGGGGATGGGTGACATGAAGTTGGTGGTGCCATTGGAGGCGTTCCAAGACATGAGCCGTTCATCCGCAATCCTCGCCGAGTGGAATCCACGGAGTTCCTCCCAGACGATGTTTCGAGTGTAGGCGAGCAGGGTCTGGCCATCTGGGGTGAAGGCCAAGGTGCCGACTCCGCATTGGGGTAACGTCCAGAGCACCTGGCCCGTCGTGAGGTCCCACACCATGAGCGTGGCGGCTTCGGAGGTCTGACTAATGCCCACCGGTTTGACCACGGCACCGGCCGCAGCCAAGCGTTTGCCATCCGGCGAGAGGGCACAGACCAATTGGGAACCGAGTGTCGAGGAGGCGATGAGCGGTTCTTTTAGGCGGAGGGTGTGGCGCAGGGAATGATCAGCCATTGACCAGACTTTGAGCAGCCCGGAGGTGCCGCTGCCGCTGACCAGGGTTTTGCTGTCATCGGAAAACTGCATCCAGTTGACCGTGGCTGCGTGGTCTCCGAGGACTGAATCGCGGCGGCCATCTTTGGTTCGCCACAAAACCACCGATCCGCCCGAAGGGGGCTGGTTGGTGTTGGCGGCATCGCGGCGCGCTTGTGAGCCGCCGGCGATCCATTGGCCGTCGGGGGACTGGGCGTAGGAGAAGAAGAGGGTGTCGTTGGTGCCGGTCTCCAAGGGGGTGAACTTGGCGGCCGAGGCCGACCCGCTCAGCAGGAGTCCCAACCCGACAATCTGCCACAGACGCTTCATGGTGCTGACGGTAGGACTCCGCCCGGCGGTTCGGCCAATCGAAAGATGAGGGTTGTCTGAGGAAATGCGTCGCGACAAAAAGGCCCGAAGATCGAGGGTTCGATCTTCGGGCCTAGAGAGAATGGGCGGTTTCGCGGTCGAAACAGCCTTTCAATGGGGTTCAGCGTGACTTGGGCAGGGCGCTGCGGCCGGCGTACACGGCGTTCCTGCCGAGCATTTGCTCGATGCGCAGGAGTTGGTTGTACTTGGCGGTGCGATCGGTGCGGCTGAGTGAGCCGGTCTTGATCTGGCCGCAGTTCGTGGCGACGGCGATGTCGGCGATGGTGCTGTCTTCGGTCTCGCCAGAACGATGGGACAGAACAGCGGTGTAGTTGTTCTTCTGGGCGAGTTCGACGGCGTCGAGGGTCTCGGTGAGGGTGCCGATCTGGTTGACCTTCACGAGGATGGAGTTGGCCGTGCCGGTCTCGATGCCCTTGCGGAGGAACTTGACGTTGGTGACGAAGAGATCATCACCCACGAGCTGGGTCTTGCTGCCGAGCTTGTCGGTGAGTTTCTTCCAGGTCTTCCAGTCGCCTTCGGCGCAACCGTCTTCGATCGAGACGATGGGGTACTTGGCGCAGAGGCGGGCGTAGAATTCGACCATCTCGTCACCGCTGAGCTTCTGGCCGCTGCTCTTCTTGAAGACGTAGGTTTCGTTGCCGGTATAGAACTCGGAGGCGGCGACGTCGAGGGCCAGGAAGATGTCCTTGCCCAGTTTGTAGCCGGCGTCTTTGACAGCGGCGGCGATGGCGTCGAGGGCCGCGTCGGCGCTCTCGAGCTTCGGGGCGAATCCACCTTCGTCACCGACGGCGGTGCTCAGGCCCTTTTTCTTCAAGACTGCTTTGAGGGCATGGAAGATTTCGGTGATGGCGCGGAGTCCTTCGCTGAAGGTTTCGAAGCCATGGGGCATGACCATGAATTCCTGGAAGTCGATGGGGGCGTCGGAGTGGGCGCCGCCGTTGATGACGTTGGCCATGGGCACCGGCAGGACTTTGGCGTTGGGCCCACCGAGGTACTTGAAGAGGGGCTGGCCGAGGGTTGCGGCGGCGGCTTTGGCGTTGGCCAGGGAGACTGCGAGGATGGCGTTGGCACCTAGCTTGGATTTGGTCTCGGTGCCGTCGAGTTCGAGCATGATCTTGTCGACCGTGAGTTGGTCGAAGGCATCGACTCCGGCGAGGACCGGGGCGATTTTGTCGGTCACGTTCTTGACGGCCTTGGTGACACCCTTTCCGAGGTAGCGCTTTTTATCGCCGTCGCGCAGTTCGATGGCTTCGTGCTCGCCGGTGCTGGCGCCGGAGGGGACTGCGGCGCGGCCGACGGCGCCGGAATCGAGGAGGACATCAACCTCGACGGTGGGATTGCCACGGGAGTCCAGGATCTCGCGGGCTTGGATATCAACGATATTGCTCATGTACGTGTTCAGGATTCGTTCCGAAAGGCAGAGGGAACCGCACACGCTCACGAGCGTCAAGGAAGCCCGCGCTTTGTTGTGCTAGGGGACAGGCTGCTGGGAGTGGGCGGATCGCGGGTGGGCTCCGCGGGATCGAGCCTGCGCTCGCAGGGAGGCTCGGGGGGAGGGCATTGCTTTCGCGCTGCGCGCGAGGGGGTTGGGTGATCGCCTCCAATGCTCACTTCGGCTCGTCGCAAAAGGGGTAGTCTTGACTGTTTTATAGATTCTTTGTGGCCGATGAATTGGGGGGTGAACACCCAAGAGCCGATCCCACAGAAATCGTTCCGTCGATCATCATTCGACCGATCGGCGGAGTCGCTCCAAGTGCACAAGAACTTCCGGTGCCTCCTTCAATTCCACCAGCGGCTTAAGTTCCTTAAGGATATAATCCCAATCCAAACGGTCACCTTGGCGGACCAGCACATTTTCGATGTCCATCCAGTCTTTGGAACGACCGGCAAAGGCCTTCAGCACCACAAGGTCGTCGGCTTGGCACACTTGGAGCGAAATACCGGGCAAAAACTCCCGCAATACTGCTCTCCGACACAATGATTCCTCAAACGGAAACCCTGCCAACGCCACATCAATGGGAATGCCTTCCGACGTTTTCAGAAGGATCACCCGACGTTCCTCGGCAAACTCGGCAGCGTCTGGAATTCGCGGTGCAAACCTCGAAAGAAACGCCTGAATCACCGGGGTTTCGTTCCCAAAGCCGCAGAAGAGCGTGAGCTCCACGTCTTCGGTGACGCGAGGTTCACCCCAGCACTAAACCGCCACCCCGCCAATGAATGCGAAGGGAAAACCTCGTTCACGGCAAAGCTCTTGGGCGGCAACGGCCGCATTTATCCATGCAAAGCCGGTCTGCATTTGAGGAAGAACGCTTGCTGAGCCACAAGCCCTGATGACAACCGGGGACGTCCCATGTGGCGGGCCGATTCGAATGCTCCAGCCAACCGTTGCAACGACTCCACGGTGTCGGTTTTACGGAGCCCCTCACGACGCAACTCATCCATGATCGCGCCGGTTTCGGCCCAGGACCGAACCCACTGTTTGCTGAGCCTGATCTGCTCGGGAGTCCAGTTGGACAGTGGGTTTGGCTCACTCATTGCATGAAACTCTGGTTCTGATGCGTGAAATCCAAGCTCTCGATCCGACTGTCGATCCGGATCAGGCGATTAGAACACCGTGCGCCCCCGCCGCTCCGGCAGTGCCGAAGGCTCCTGCGGCCCCGGCCACCCCAGCTGCCGCCCAAGCGCTAAAGCTTACCGACGCGGCGGCGCGTCTTGGCGAGGCCCTATGCGGCGTTCCTACAGAACGCAATCCTTCCACCCCCCATACCCGGGGTTGCACCCCGGGCTGGTATGCAGTGCCCCGTTGGGGCATCCACTTGAATCGTCGACAGCCTTATCTCGCCCAGTTGAGGCACCCCCAATGAATCGTCACCGGCCTTGTCCCGGCTTGGTGGAGCAACCCCAATGAATCGTCGCCGGCTTTATCTCGGCTTGGTGGGGCAACCCGCATTCGGAATTGCCCCAACGGGGCAATGCATACCAGCCCAGGGTGCAACCCTGGGTAAGATCGTTGATGAATCAGATGCGTTCTGTAGGAACGCCGCATATCACCAGATTGCCCACCAACACAGGCCACCTATGCGGCGTTCCTTC
>JAPLUF010000242.1 GCA_026397755.1 Verrucomicrobiota bacterium | reverse complement strand
GCCCAGAGTTTTGGGAAAGGTGCTTTGGAAGCCCGCAAGGGTTTCCGATGTGCAGGCGAAAGCCTGAATCAAAATAATAACTCCTGTGTGAAGGCCGTCGTCTCGTTTGAATCGAGCGGCGGCCTTCGTCTTTTCAACACGGCTTTGGGTGTGTGCCAGTCAGGCAGATAATAGCCATGCACACATCAATTCGTATCCCAGAGAGCAACCCCAACCACCACCTCTGGAGCAACCACGGCACCTGGTGGTGTCACTTCACAGTCCATCGAGCGGACTTCACGAAACAACGCATCCGGCGCAATACCGGGACCCGTCGCCTCGATGAAGCCCGCCAAATTCGGGACTTTCTGCTCGCCGCCTTGCCCACCACAACGACCGCAGCCTGAAAGGAACCGCGCCATGAAGAAGTACGAAGGCATCGGCTATGATTTCTGCCCTACGAGCTACTGGGATGACACCAGTGTCGAGCAGGCCGTCCTGCGTGGGGTGAAAGGTAAGCACCGTCGGCGGGTTCTCTCGAAGGCTTTGGCCGAGGGCAAATTCGAGAAGGTCTCCGAGGAAATCCAATCGGCTGAAATCTCCAATGAGCTGCGGGATCGACTGGGTCAAATCCACCCATCGCTCATGGGTGGTGAGTACCTCCCTAGCTATGGTCGGGAGGAGACTGAAATTGCCCGCATCGAACTCGAATCCACCACCTCCGACGTCATCAGCATTCGAGCCCGGTGGGAGGACGGGCAAATCCATTACCGGGTGGTTGATGAGTACGACACCGAGTTCGACTGCAAACCGGACCGGAGCGACGGTCCGCTGAGTCTGGATGAGTTCATCCGGTTTATTGATGCCATCTCCTGCCAAGACTTGTCGGGTCCGTTCTCGCTCGCCTACAACCAACTCAACGCCGATGGCGGCACGAGGCGTCGACGGCTGAGGCATTTCACCACCATCGACTCAGACGTCTACGTTCAGTTGTCGGGACACTTCGAGAGTGTCTTCGCGGACTGGGTGGCCGAGGGAGATGCTGAGACCGAAGGGGATGACGATGAGTGACTCGGTCAATCAAAGGGCCGAGTAAAAACCGGGTCACTCCATTCAAACAGGCCATGGAGTGACCCATCCGCACGGTCTTCAAAACGAGGATGAATCGGGAAGGCGGTCAGGTCAGTAATTGTCGCTCAATGCCTCGGCAAGAGCTCGTTCAGGTTGCGGAGCCCTTTACCGATTTCTGGGCAAAGGGAACTGGTGTATCCAAAATCGGAAATCGTTCCCAGACCCCGTCCCCACTGAACCCGTTTTCAGTCTCCCCGCCGGATTTTTTCTCACGCGGAGCCGCGGAGCCGCGGAGACCGCGGAGGTCGGAGGTCGGAGGATTGGATTCTCTCCGCGAACTCCGCGTCTCCGCGTGAGACTCTGTCTTACCCTATTCACGGCAGCTCCGTGATGTTGCTCAGCGCGTGTCTCGGCTCGGTTTTCCAAGGCTTTCATTTCCCCTTCTTTCCGTCCGGTAATTCCGGCAGGCGGTTGTCTGTGGCGAGCAGTTTCATCTGCTGGATGGCGATCTGATTGAGGCGGGTGAGGCGTTCGGGCTGGGGTAGGCCTTGGCTGATGAACAGAGCGTTGAGGTTCTCGAGGTTGGAAAGGCAAACCAGTTGGGCACTGGTGGCTTGATCGCGGATGTTGCCCTTTTGGCCAGGATTCGCACCGCGCCACTGGGCCGCAGTCTGGCCAAAGAGGGCCATGTTGAGCACATCGGCTTCAGACGCGTACACAAAGTTGGTTTGTGCCTTGCCCAGCTCCGGCGGGATGAGGTGGGTCTGGATGGCGTCGGTGTGGATGCGGTAGTTGATCTTCGCGAGATTGCGGCGGATATCCCAGCCGAGGGTTTGGCGCTCGGTTTCCTTGAGTCGCTGGAACTCCTTGATCAGGTACAGCTTGAACTCGACCGAGATCCACGAGGCGAATTCCAAGGCGATGTCTAGGTGCGCAAAGGTCCCGCCGTAGCGCCCGGCCTTGGATTGGATACCGATGGCTCCCGTGCGCTCGATCCACTGCTTGGCGGTCAGGATAAAACTGTTGAGGCCTGCCTGCTTTCTAATCCCATCGAATTCGATGGGATTAAAACCGGGATTGTTGATCTGTTCCCAGAGGCCGAGAAACTCGAGAGTGTTGCGGTTGCGCAGCCAATTGGAGATCAGGTAGTCCGTGCGGTCTATGTCTTTGTAGCGGGCAATGTCGGTCAGGCAGACGTAATCCTGGTCGTTCACACCGGTGAGGCGGACTTCGCGGGAAAGGACTTCGATTTTTCTGCTCATGACTGAGGTACCGTTCAGCAGCGATTTGATATTTTCCAGCACTTCCGCGCTCTCGGTTTTCCATGGCTTTCATTTCCCCTTCTTCCCTTCCGGCAGCCAAGCCGAGTGTTCATCGGAAAGTCGGTATGGAGTGAATAATTCTACGACTTGCCATCGATCAGGGTGGGCAGGATTCCAAAGCCCTGCGATTGCTCACCGCGTGCCCAGGTCTTCTTGAAATACGCCAGAGCTTCCTCAAAGGAACCGAAGGGGATGCGGCTGTTCACATCGATTAACTTGTGGGCGAACGAGACAAACGGGGCTGAATTACCGTTCTCCGTCAAAGCTTCGAGCCAGATCGAAATCCGCTGCGGTCGCGATGCCCCAAAGTACGGGAAGGGGCCTCATTTCGCCGCGAACGCATCATCAGTCTCGCGGCGCTCCTACAGTTCTTTTATCGTATTCGCTCTATGTCACTGAGTGCGACCACCCAAGGATTCCTAAAAGAGGTTGAGTCTTCGACCGGGTTCAAAGTCTTGGTGGAAGAGCAGGGGTCTGGATTGCAGGTACCGCTGCTTGCCAAAGTGCAGGTGGCTCGCCGGGGCTTTCCATTTCACCGGGTGGTTTATCATCCGAGCGCAGGGTCCATGGCCGATTATTTGGTCTGCTACCACTGTGCATTTATACTTCGGTTGCACAGTCTACCAGCGGCAGAACGGTTCAATTTGGCGGATAATCCGGTTGCCGAGGAAGAATGCCTCAAGTGGACGAGGGCCCATGAGGGCTCGGATCCTTCAGATGCGGAGCG
>JAPLUF010000184.1 GCA_026397755.1 Verrucomicrobiota bacterium | reverse complement strand
GGCGGCGATGGCCGCGGCGGCGTGGTCCTGGGTCGAGAAGATGTTGCACGAGGCCCAACGCACCTTGGCGCCGAGGTCCACCAGCGTCTCGATGAGCACCGCCGTCTGGATGGTCATGTGCAGCGATCCGGTGATACGCACACCCTTCAGGGGCTTCTGCTTGGCGTATTTTTTACGCACGGACATCAGGCCGGGCATCTCGTGCTCGGCGACTTTGATTTCCTTACGGCCCCATTCAGCGAGGGCGAGGTCGCGGACGATGTAGTCCTTGCCGGACGGGGTGTTCGCGGCGTAGGCGCCGAGGTTGGGGAGCGCGGCAGCCACGTCAGCGAGGGCGGTTGCGGCTGCGGATTTCTTAGCTTTGGCCATGGAATGGTTTCTTAAGGGATGTCTTGGACGAAGGCAGGGATTACTTCACGGCCTTTTGCAGGGCCTTGACCTTGTCGACAGCCTCCCAGGTGAGGTCCTTGTCGTCCTTGCCGAAATGACCGTAGTTGGTGGTCTTGGAATAGATCGGGCGGAGCAGCTTGAGCTGGCTGACGATGTCGGCCGGCTTGAAGCTGAACACCTCTTCGACGGCGCTCGTGATCGCGGCATCGGTGAGACCTTCCTTGGCGGTGCCGAAGGTGTTCACGTACACGCTGACGGGATCAGGGTATCCGATGGCGTAGGCGAACTGGATCTCGGCGCGGTCGGCCAGGCCGGCGGCCACGATGTTCTTGGCCACATAACGGCCCATGTAGGCAGCCGAGCGATCCACCTTGGAAGGATCCTTACCAGAGAAGGCGCCGCCTCCGTGGCGACCAAACCCACCGTAGCTGTCCACGATGATCTTGCGGCCGGTCAGACCGGTATCGCCCTGGGGCCCACCCACTACGAAGCGGCCGGTGGGGTTAATTAGGAAGAGGGTGTTCTTGGTGAGAAGGTTCTTGGGCAGCACCTTCTTGATAATTTCTTCGATGCAGAACTCTTCGATGGTCGCATGATCGACATCGGCGGAGTGCTGGGTCGAGATCACCACGTTGGAAATGGCCACCGGGCGGTCATTTTCGTACACCACCGAAACTTGCGACTTCGCGTCGGGACGCAGCCACGGGGCGAGCTTCCCGGCCTTGCGAATCTGGGTGAGCTTCCGGCCCAGATGGTGGGCGAACATGATCGGCGCGGGCATGAGCTCAGGCGTCTCATTGCTCGCGTATCCGAACATGAGACCCTGGTCACCAGCACCCTGCTCGGACTTTTTCTTACCCTTGGCGGCCTTGGCGTCGACGCCCTGAGCGATGTCGGGCGACTGCTGGGTGA
The DNA here is from genome assembly GCA_026397755.1 of Verrucomicrobiota bacterium. GTDB lineage: Bacteria > Verrucomicrobiota > Verrucomicrobiia > Limisphaerales > UBA9464 > SXXZ01. Next base: position 1,030 of record JAPLUF010000184.1, on the reverse strand, counting down.
CGTACACATTCACCATCACCTTGTCGGCGTGGAACACATCGTCGTCGTTCACATAGCCGATTTCGCGGATGGCCTGGCGGGTCAGCTGCACGTAGTCGAGCTTGGCCTTGGTGGTGATCTCACCGCCGACCACGGCGATGTTAGACTTCACGTAGGTTTCACAGGCGACTCGGCTGAACTTGTCCTGCGCAAGGCAGGCGTCCAGAACGGCGTCGGAGATCGTGTCGGCGACCTTGTCGGGATGACCCTCGCCGACGGACTCGGACGAGAAGATGAAGCGATTGCTCATGAACGTTGAAGACGGGAGGTTGCTATCAGAATTGAACGTATTAACGAATCAGGATTTGATGATGCGTGAGATCCGCCTACGGTCAACGGGCATTTTTGGAGGATCCGAACAGTCACTCCTGCACTGAAGCTTTTGGAAGATCGCTGGAACGCTGCAATCGCAATTCCATCGGCTTGGAGGATTGGATTATTCCCCTCACTCACCGAACTCCCGGGCACGCAGCCCCCTCGGGAGGAACTCCGCCCCACCCGGAAGGAACAAGGGGTTGGAACCTTCTCCGGTTGGAGGCTGGCCGGACGCGGGCAGGCTCATTAGCCTGTCCCCATGTTCAGCGAACTTGCCCACACGGTGGCCGCCGGCCAGGAACTGGGCCCGGAAGGGATGCCCGGACTGGTCGACGCTCTGGGAGACGCCGCTCAACCCGTGAGCGAGCGGGCCGATTTCCTCATCGCCTGGGCTATTCGGGGCGAAACTCCGGCCGAGGTGGCTGCCTTAGCGAGTGAGCTGCGCAACCGCTCGGTGGCGGTACCCCTGAGCGAGTCGTTCCGGCAATCGCGGGAAATCCTGGACGTCTGCGGCACGGGCGGCGACCGACTCAACACCTTCAATATCTCCACCACCGTGGCGCTGGTGTGCGCGGCGGCGGGCGTTCCGGTGGCCAAGCATGGCAACCGCGCCATTACCTCCAAGTCGGGCAGCGCCGACGTGCTCGAGGCCTTGGGCATTCCACTCGACTTGTCC
>JAPLUF010000228.1 GCA_026397755.1 Verrucomicrobiota bacterium | reverse complement strand
GTTCGAGGATGCGGTCGCGTTCGGTAGGACTGTCGGTAGTGACAAACCGGGCGGCGACCTCGGGTTCGGGGGGCAGGCCGATGAGATCGAGATGGACCCGGCGCAACCAGGTGGCGGAGTCGGCCGGGGCCGAGGGTTGGATGCGGAGGCGTTGCAAGGTGTCGCGGATGAAGGCGTCGATCGGATGGTGTGTGGCGGCGGTTCGGGGCGTTGGGGGGCGTTGGGGAGGAATGAAGGACCAGTGGACGAACACGCCTGGGACTTCTTGGGCTGGAGCGGTGGCTCCGTCGGCGATCCAACGGCGGAGGGTCTCGATTTCGGGGGGTTGAAGCGGAGGCCTGTGGTAGGGCATCCGTTCGATGTCGCTGTGGGAACCTTCCAGTGCCTGAACGAGGAGGCTTTCGGCGGGTTTTCCAGGGCGGACTGCGGGTCCGGATTCGCCCCCTTTTCGTATCCCTGCGGCGGTATCTAGGCGGAGGTGGGCTTTGGGGTGTTCGGCTCCGTGGCAACTGACGCAGTGCCGGGTCAGCAGTGGTTTGACCTCTTGGAGGTACCGGGTCTCGGGCTCGCCTGCTGTGCCCGCAGCCATGGCCGCAAAGGCCAACAGCCAACCAAGACAATGGGCTAAACCGGGCTTCATGATGATCGAGGATAGGCTATGGGTGCATCTTGGAATAGGAAAGCGTCCCGTGAACTGGGGGCGCGATGCGGTGGTGTGTTGCTGGTGTGTGTTGCTGGTGTGGATCCGCGGGACCAGGCCTGCGCTCGCAGGAAGACTCGGGGAAGGAGGAGCTTTCGCGCTGTGCGCGAGGGGATGGTTTGAGCGCCTTCAATGCTCGCTCCGTCCCAGTCCCACTGCCTCTCTCGTCGCGGGGTCGGCTGCGGGGTCGGTCCCACCTATTTACACAAAAGGTGCCACTCTTAATTATTTTCTAGTGATTAGGGACTGGCTCGGAAGGGGGACGATTTTTCGGTACGTTCTTGGGTTTTGGCTGCGCGGGCACCTCGTGCGGGGCGATGGGTGGGGAGGGTTCGGTCTGGGCTGGGTTTGGAGGGGGCGCTGAGGCAGGGTGTCTTTCAATGAAACGGGGTGGGATGTTTGGATGGGGAATTCTTGGGGGGCTGTTGGCTGCGATGGGCTGGGCGGCGGACCGGCCGGCCAATTCGTTGCCCGGGGCTCTGCGGTGGATGGTGGTAGCCCATCGCGGGGAACATGTCCGAAATCACGAAAACACCCTCGAGTCCATCGAAGGCGCAATCCAGGCAGGCGCGGATTTGGTCGAGATGGATGTGCGTCGCTCCAGTGATGGGCAGTACTTGCTGATGCACGATGCTACGGTGGATCGGATGACCGATGGCAAGGGTCGGGTTTCTGAGAAGACTTGGGCGGAGTTGTCGGCGCTGAAGGTGGCTGACAAGGCGCGGACCAATATTGCTTCTTCTCGTATTCCGCGCCTTCAGGAAGCGCTGGAGGCGTGCCGCGGTCGGATCCAGGTGTACCTGGATTTCAAGGCGGGGGATCCGGCCGATGTGGTGCGCATCCTCAAACAGGCGGGGATGGAGTCGAAAGTCTGGGTGTATGACCATCCAGGCGGTGCGGTGCGGTGGCGCAAGGTGTTGCCCCGCGTTCGCATGATTTTGAGTCCGCCGGCTGAGGCGCTGCGTGATGAGGAAGCGCTGCGGCACTTTGTTTCTCAGTACCGTCCTGAGGTGGTGGATCAGGCGCCGTCTCGGGAGTTCGTGGATTGGTGCCGAGATTTAGGCATTCGAGTGTGGCCGGATATTCAGCGTCCCGACGAGCGGCCGGGCTATTGGGAGAAGTTTCTGGGTCTGGGGGTCGATGGGGTGCAAACCGATCACCCAGTCGAACTCAAGGCGTGGCTCGATTCGGTGAAATCTAAGTAATACCTTTTTCTAGGGGGTGAAGTGGCGCTCCCGAAGGCTTGGAAACGTCGAGGATGGAGATTTTTTTGGTTTGCTCGATTTGCTCCGACAACAGGAGGGGCTGCGTCGCCTAATTATCGGATGCAGCTTCTTTGGATCAAACCAACGCGGCCATCGGATGCAGGAGCGGTCTGGTTTGCGAGAACGCCATTCTCATCGTGGAGTATGCTTGGGAGAAACATCGGGTGTGGCAAGATCTGGCGTCAGCCGCCCTTGAGGACTGCAAGCTGCGCCTAGGTCTGATTTTGATGCCCTCCATCGCCTTCATCGCGGGAGTGTATCCTTTGGTGATTTTTTCCAGAGCGGGCGCTGAGACGCGGCAGTCCATGGGGGTTGCGGTGTTCGCAGGCATGATCCTAGTCGCCGTCTTCGGGCTCTTCCTGACGCCGGTTTTCTACGTGGAGATCATGAAGCGGGTGGGGCGGTCTGTGGCCCAGTAGGCACCTCGGGTGCGTCTTTGTGGCAGGCGCGGTCGGAGCGTAGAGAGGGTTGTTTTATGAACGCCCAAAAAACGAATGTTTTTCTAGGGTCTCGAGGTTGTTTTTTAACCCCTAAAAACAGTTGCAGGAGACCGGAGGTCGGCGTAGTAAAGACTTTATTTCCCCCGGAAGTCTCTAGAAAATCCATGCCCCTTTTGCGCACTCGCTCTAAGGCTCTGCTGGGTGCTGGTCTCGGGCTGGGGGTGTGATAGACGCTCTACTCCATTCGCCATGAAACCCTCCAAATCACTGCCATTCCTGACTGCCGCCCTGCTGGCCGGTCAGGTTTACGGCCAAGCGCTTCCAACCAAGCCAGAAGACAACGGTGTCAGCCCTGTGGGCGAGACTGTCTATGTCAATACCTCCGACATTCTCAACAATGGCAGCACTGAAAGCCTCGGTGTGGCCATTGGCCGGAATGGCAACGTGATGGTCGGGTGGGAGGATGACGGTTCCGACCTGGCCGATTTGGAAGCGGTGTGGACTTTGTTTGACCGCGACAGCAAGCCGGTTACAGCGGAGACGACCATCACTTCGGTGGATCCCGCTTTTGTCGGACAAACGCTCACCTCGCGTTTCCTCTCCTACTTCCGCAAGGACGGGAGCGCGATCTCTGGCCGCACGGGTTGGGGACCCAAGATCAAGTCCAACCTCTTCGGTGATGGTCTGGGCATGGGCTCGACGTCCTTCGACCTCGGCCTCGAGGTGGTGGAGTTCGCGGGCTATCAGGATGCCGGCGATTGGCCCGCGGTGCAGTTGTTGACCGACGCGGGCATTCCGGTGGGTATCGTGAATGGTGTCCCTGTCGAATACGGCGCCCGTCCGGGAAACATTCGCATCGGCGATTGGGAGTTCCTCTCCACAGGCAATGTGGTGGTGATTGGTGAAAGCCGTCAGGGCGATGATTTGGTCACCCTGTACAAGGGCGAGGCCGCTGCCAACCACGTGACCGTTCGCGTGGTGGACAAGACCGGCAAAGAGATCAAGGCCACCCAGTTGGTCAGCGCCACCGCCACCAAGGCTGAAATGTGGCACGGGTCCGGTGTCACCAAGAGCGGATTCGCGGTGCGTTTTTCAGACAACGGCGCGGGCCGGGTCCGGTTGTTCGACAATGCGGGCACGGCGGTTTCAACCAATATTAATCTGGCCGCGGTCTCGGGCAATCCCATCGCCGGCAATGGCGGACGCGGTGACGGCGTAGGTTTCCATGGCAACGGCAATGATGCCTACGCTTCGGTGGCCGTTGGTAAAGATGACGCCGGCAAAAACCACGTCTGGCTCACGGTCCTCAATGCCAATGGCACGCTGCGTTGGAGCAAGACGGTGGCCGATGACATGGAGCTCTTGGCTCCGGGACGCTGCGATGTGGGCATGGATTCCCTCGGACGCGTTGCGGTGGTCTTCGACGAAACGGCCGGTGCGGTCGGCAATGGCCGGATCATCTTAGGCCGTGTGTTTGACGCCACGGGCAAGGCCTTGGGCAAGACCTTCTATGTCAGCGAGAAGGAGCTTCCGGCTCCGGAGACCTTGGAATCCAAGAATCCTCGTGTGGCCTTCCGCAACGATTCCATTGCCGTGGTTTGGGAGAGTCGCAATAGCGGTGAGGCCGATAAGCGGGTTGTGGCGCTGCGCCAATTCGTAATTCCGGTGCGTCCGGGCAGCATCGAGTCGGCCGGTCTCAAGCGCATCGTCTCCGACACCGCGATGATCGTTCCGGCGGCGGATGCGCTGGGCAACTGGGAGCCGTTTGCTTCCGTGGTGGGCACCTCCACGTTCCTCATCGAGGGCAATACCTTTGCCGATGGCAGCACCACCGAGCAGCGTTATGTGGTAGCGATGCAACCGGCCAAGGGCGGCGCCATGAAGCTGGGTGAAGCGTTCTTCAACGACGCGGGTGTTCCGTTCAAGGGGGCGATCAATGCTTCTCGGCAGAATGGTAATCCGGGCCGTGTTGCGGGTGATGCCCGACCGGGTGCCGTGAACTTCATTACGGGTGCCGAGGCCTCCCCGCACGTGGTGGAAGGGTTCAACAGCGACAATCGCTTCACCGGTGGCTTCGATCGCCTGGGTGATGGTCGCTACGGGACGGTGCAGACCTTCAAGCTCGATCCGACCGCGCTCACACAAACCGCTCTGAGCAAGGCACAGGATTCGGCCAACGGCCGCCGCGCATCTGGCACGGCTCCGGGCAACCAAATCTCCCGCTTCGGTGGCGATGTGGTGTGTCTCAGTGACGGCAATTTCGTGTCCGTGGTCGAAGACCGCTCGAACCAATTGCGCACCGACGGCAATTGCGCCACCGCGACCATTTTCTCGGCCGATGGCAAGGTAGTGAAGGAAGCCTTCAAGGTCGCCGACGGCGATCTCTGGGCCAACGTGGCCGCCTTCAAGGGCGGTTTTGCCGTGCGTGTCGCGGGCAAGTTCTACTTCTACAACAATGCCGGCGCACTTCAGGGCGAACCGGTGGCCCAGACGGCCTCGGGTGAGAACTTCGACGCGGGTCGCGGAGATGGCACCCGCCTGGGTGGCCACATCAACCAACCGTGGGTGTTCCTCGTGGGTCGGGTTGTGGGCTCTTCGGCCATCCGCGTGGCCATTTGGGATGGAACCACTCGCACGCTCGCGGCCTTGGCCGATGTGAGCGAGGGCGGTTTCCGGGCTGATGCCGATCGCGCAGTGGTTGCCGCTGACGGTCTGGGCCGCTTCACGGTTGCCTGGGTTTCCAAGCCCGACGGTTATGAAGCCCAGCAGGTGGCTGCCCGTGTGTTTGAATTCGAGGCGGCCACCAAGACGGTCAAACCGCTCACGCCGAGCTTCCTGCCCTTCATCAACACTTCGCCGGTGGGTGGCATTCGCTCGGTCGGCATGAGTGTCGCCATGACCACCCAGCAAATTCTCGTGGCTGCTAAGGGTGAGATCAACTTGCAGAACAAGCCGGATCAAGGAGCCAATTCCACCAAGGAAGTCAACTTCTACACGGTCATCTCGCACCCGGCTCCGAAGGATGATCCGACCCCGCCGGTGGGCGGTTCGAGCACCACGGCTCCGCGCATCTCGGTGGCCTTGGCTAATGGTCAGCTCACGATCACCTCCGATCCGCAACCGCTGCCGGCCGGATTCGTCCTTGAGGTCGCTCCGAGCCTGATGGGTCCGTGGGTGCTACAGCCGGGAGCAAACACTCCGATCACACTACCTCTGGGTACCGATTCCGCTCGATTCCTCCGCGCTATTAAGCGCTGAGGAAGGGTTCAGTTCGTGGGAAGGGGGGTGGAGCAATCCATCCCCCTTTTTGTAGGGGCACGGTTCTCGGCATCCATCCCCTCACGCGGTTGCTGGTATTTTGAAAAACACTCAGCCATCGTAGCGTCATGATTTCCCGTAGGTTTTGTGCGCTCGGAGTGATCGCATTGCAGTGGGTCCTTTCGACCTCTGCCGAGACGCTGTGGTTGGCCAAACCCTTCTCTTCGGAAGGTTTCACCCGCGGCATCGAAGGCCCGGCCTGTGACCGCAAGGGTTTTGTGTTCTGTGTCGGATTTGGCGATCCGAGGAACATCGCACGGGTGACTCCAGATGGACGCGCCGAACGCTTCGTCGCCTTGCCGGAGGGAAGTGCCGGCAATGGCATCCGCTTCGATCGTTCCGGTCGGATGTATGTCGCCGACTATACCGCTCACAAGATTCATCGGATCGACCCAGTCACTCGGGAAGTGGTGCAAGTGGTTCACGAGGGTCGGATGAATCAGCCCAACGATCTAGCCATCGCCGCCAACGGAACCTTGTACGCCAGCGATCCGAACTGGAAGGACAGCACCGGCCAGCTGTGGCGAATTGATACGGATGGCAAGGCCCACCGGGAGGCCGAAGGAATGGGCACGACCAATGGCATCGAAGTCAGCCCGGACGGAAAGCGGTTGTACGTCAACGAAAGCATTCAGCGGCGCATCTGGGTCTTTGATATCCGTAGCGACGGTTCGCTGGAACATCGACGTCTCTTCAAGGAGTTTCCGGACCATGGCTTCGACGGCATGCGGTGTGATGTTGATGGCAACGTGTATGCGACCCGCCACGGGAAGGGCACCGTCGTGAAGCTGTCTCCTACTGCTGAGATTCTTCGGGAGATCGACGTGCTTGGGCCAAATCCGAGCAATCTCTGCTTCGGGGGGGCCGACGGTTGCACCGTCTATGTGACCGAGGCTCACGAGAAACGACTAGTGAGCTTCCGGGTTGATCGCCCGGGCCTGGAATGGAGCCGATGGAAGTCAGCGCGATGAATTTTATCGCCTGTGACTGGGGAACATCGCGACTGCGCCTCCGGTGGCATGGCCCGGAGGGGCTTCGGGAGGTTGCTTCGGAGGACGGTGCTGCACGTTTAGCGGCTCGCGGCGGAGATCGGGCTTTGGCGTTTCGCGAGGCGCTTCAGGCAGCAGTGTTGCGCTTAGGTGCACCGGTGGGGCTGCCGGTGATGGTTTCTGGGATGGCCAGTTCGAGCATTGGCTGGCGCGAGTTGCCGTATGCCCTCCTACCGTTTTCTCTGGAGGGTTCGAGTGTGGTGGGTCAGTGGGTTGAGCCAGGTGTGTATTTGATTTCCGGGGTTCGCGGGGAGAACGACATGATGCGCGGTGAAGAAACCCAAGCCCTGGGTTGGGCCGAACACGTCTGCGACGTCCTTCCGCTTCGGGCCACGCTGGTGTTGCCGGGAACTCATTCAAAACATCTCCATCTCGAATCGGGTGCTCTCACTGCGATCACGACCTTCATGACCGGGGAGCTTTTCGAGATGCTGCGCACGCAAAGTATGCTTCGGCATTCCATGGATCTTGCAGCGGTCGGCGAGCCAGATGGAGCGATGCACTGGGATGCCTTCAGGGAGGGTGTGGCGGCGTCGGCTCGGGCCGGGCTTGCCGCGAACTTGTTTCAGGTAAGGACCCGCCAGGTGCTCCGGGGCTGCTCCGGGGCCTCCAACCGCTCCTTCCTCAGCGGACTATTGATTGGGGCGGAGTTGCGTTCGCTTGAGCCAGGGGAGTCACCCATCATTTTGGCAGCGGGAGAGGCGTTGCGAGAGGCCTACACGATGGCCTCTACCGAATGCGGTTTGAGCCCTCGCTGGAATGCCATCGAAGTCGACGGGCTGGCCGAAATGGGTCAGCGTCGGATCTGGCGCCGATTGGCCCCCGGCCAGTGACCCGCCTCCAAAAAAAGAGTCTTCCGCTTTTTCAATGAGCACGCCCTTCAATGACACTCTGTTCCGTTCGATGCCTATTGTCGGTATCCTCCGTTTCTTTCCCCGAGCTCAGGTCGAGCAGTTGGTTCCTGCGGTGATGGCCGGGGGTCTGGTTAACCTGGAGGTCACCTTGAACAGTCCCGGGGCGGCCGACCTCATCCGCCTCACCCGCGATTTGTTGGGTGACCGTGGCAATGTGGGTGCCGGGACGGTCACTTCGATGGAGGGTCTCAAGCTGGCTCTGGACGCGGGGGCGAGTTTCATTGTTACCCCCGTGGTGTTGCCGGAGGTCCTCCGTGCCTGTGTCGATTTGGGTGTTCCGGTTTTTCCGGGAGCGATGACTCCCACGGAAATTTTCACCGCCTGGAGCCTCGGGGCTACGATGGTGAAGGTGTTCCCGGCAGACCAGTTGGGCCCGAATCACCTCCGGGCCGTGAAAGCTCCATTCCCGGAAATTCCGCTGATGCCCACCGGTGGGGTCACGGTCGAGACTTTGGCCGCCTTTTGCCACGCCGGAGCCGATGCCTTTGGGGTCGGAAGCCCCTTGTTCGACTCCCGTCAGGTGGCCGCTGGTCATTGGGATTGGTTTCGCGTGCGGGCTTCCCAGTTCCGCGAGGCGTATCTGAGTGCCCGATCGGGAGGGGGATCTGGTCCGGCGATAGGTTCCACGGTCGCCCGGGGGTAGGTCAGCAATGACCTTTGACGCATCCCGGGTCTCGGCCTTATCTATAGGTCATGAACCGCGGCAGAGTATCGATCATGCTCGGCGTCGTAGGGTTGGCCTTGTTGCCGATCCTGGCGGGCGACAAGGCGCAAACCTCCGGAGCCTTACGGCCTGAAGAAGGTGCCGGATACCGACTTCAGTCCGAGGCTGAACGTGTGGGCACCATGAACAAGCTCTTGCGCAACCGTCAGTTCGACGTGTTTCGTGCCGGTAATTCGCTGGGAGGGGCCATTGATGTGTCCTTGCCCACTCCGTCCACCGCCATTCCCAATATGGATCCCAAGGCGCAGCAGCGCTTGATGGATGAATACGATCGCAAGAAGAACTGGCTGGCCGAACCGGGCTCGGTAAAGCCACGGGAGGTCGAAAAGTCCGATCAAATCGAGTCGGGCAAAAAGGCCGAGACCGATGAAGTTCCGAATTTTAGCCGGGAACGCGGCCGTTCCCGCCGTTCCCGCAACGACGCGTCCCAGAAGACCGACTTCGAGGATGGTGGGTCCGACGAACCCTCCAAACCTCGTAAGGCGTCAACGCTGGCGGACGATGCCGATCGTTCTGTGGGGAGTTCGGTTAGGAATGCCAATTCAGAATCGCTCCGAGGTGACGGGACGTTGACCGATTCGGTGCCGTCCCGATCCATCTCGGAAATTCTCTCGCCTGAAGCCGATCACCGGACGTGGTTCAGCGGATCAAAGACCGAATCTTCTGCTGGTGGGACTTTTTCGTTCAATTCTCCGTCGGCCCGGTCCGGGGCGGGGATTGGTGGATCTGGGGCAGATGGCTTCGCCGGCTCGACAGGCCCTGGTACAGGTGCGGGTTCGGGTTTTGCTAATCCGGCGGCGGCCAACCCGCTGGGTAATCCCGTGGCTCCGGCCGGTGGCATTGATGGCGATCCTAGTCGCCGTTTTGATCCGACCGTTGCACCGGGTTCTCCTATCTCGACACCCGATGCCGGGATCTTTTCGAAATCGGGTGGAGGTGCGTCACCCTCGGCCAGTGATGGCGGATTTGGATCCTTTGGCAATGCGGGTGGAGCCCGCAGTTTTGAGAATTCGGCGCGTTCGCTCTTCACTGCACCGGCCTCTGATGCCTCTTCGGCGCTCCGATCTGTGCCTAGCTTTACGCCGCGTCCGGCGGTCCTTTCTTTCCCGCAACGCGGTCCTTTCTGAATGAAACCACTGTTGTTTGCTCTGGGGCTATCAGCGGGCGTGCTGTTGGGTGCCGAAGGCAAGGTGATCAAGGTGCTGCCGCATTTTGTCGATTTTCAAGGCCGGCACACCCTTTCTCCCAGTCTGTACGAGCGGGACGCCTACCAGGAGTTGCTCCGGAATCATCCCGAAAAGCGGGCTGGGATGCAGTTTGAGGTGCTTTGGAAGGTTTCTGGTCAATTATCCGGTCCGTTGCGCCTCCGGATGGAACTGCGGGGCACCGAGTCGGGATCTCTTGAAACAGTGGAGATGGAAGTAAAACGGGGGTTTCTCGGTCGTCGGTGGTCTCGGGTCATCCTCGACCCCAAACAGTTGGCTCGGTTGGGAACTGTGGCTGCCTGGAAAGCGGAATTGCTCGACAACACGCATCGGATTACCGAAACGCACTCGTTTCTCTGGTAACCGATGGGCCTCGGTGTGCTGCAAACCGCCGCCGCCACAACCCAAATCCCACCAAAGTGAGAGCACTCAGTGCTGCGTACTCCTCAGGTTCCGGGACTGCGGAGAAGTTAACGTTATCGAAACGCCAAGTACCGCTGGTGGAATAGCTGGAACCGAGTCGGGACGCCAAATACCGCCCCTCAGTCCCCAGATCGAAATCCGAGACGATACGGACCGACAAATTGGCTTGATTGGCCGCCGCTAAGGGCAAATCCACCGACCGTTGGTACCAGGTTTCACCGGTCCCGGTGCTGGCCGGGGCGAGGTTGAATCGAGTAGCCTCGGTGAACTGTTGGCCATCGATGGACCAGAGTACGCGTTCGGAGTTGGCCGAGGTGTTGCTGTGTCGGATTTGGAACGAGAGTCCGACAGAAGAATACCCCTCGGTGGACAGGTTGAACTGAACCCCTGCGGTCCCCGGGAGGGTTCCCTGGGCTGGAAAACCCTTAATATTCCACGCTCCGGCGGGTTCGCCCTCATATCCGGCTGCAAAGGTTGCAGCGGTTCCTCCGACCAACCGAGCCTCTCCCAGCCCGGACTGCGGGTTCAGCGATCCAGAATTAAAATCCCAATGGGATATGAAGATTTGCCCGGACAGACTCTGAGCGAAACACAGGAGTCCGATGATGTGGGTTTTGGCGGCAAGTCTGAGGGAGGAAGAGGGGTTCGATATCATAGTCTCCCCTCTTCTTCGCCGGGAGATCGTCCCAGCTTTCAAAAATCATCAAGTCTGTGGGATATTTTTAGATTGAAGATGGAAGGAGTTTTTCCTTGCGGCTCCCCGATTTACTAAAAAAAGCGATTGCCGGCTTTTTAAACGGAGTGTATCGGTCAGATGTCACCCAAACCCGACAGCGCTTTGTCGTCTGCAAATGTCCCGAATTTGTGAAAGTTTCGGAACACTTGTCTGCCGCTGAGTGTCGTCGGGAAAACACGAGTCCTATGAGTCAAAAACACAAAAATCTGCTGCGATGGATGACGGCAGCCGGGCTGGTCTGTAGCTCGGCGTATGCCGCCACCAACGTGGTTAACTTCAACACCGCAACGGAGCTCCCCTTCAAAGAAGTGGGCGCGGCCGCGGCAGAATATCGCGCCAGCGGCGGTGCCACTGGCGGCGCCACCGATGGTTACCTCTCCATTACCGACGCCAAGAGCGGCCAGCGCGCTACTGTGGTGTTCGACGACCTCGACAAGGGTCTCGTCGTCAAGGCCTTCACCTTCGAATGCGATTTGCGCATTGGTGGCGGTACTGCACAGCCCGCCGACGGTTTCTCGCTGAACTACGTTCGTGCTAGCGATCCGGTTGCGACCGATGGTTCCCCGTTCGCCGGCACCGCCGGTGAGACCAATCTCCCCGAAGAAGGTTCCTTGACCGGTCTGGGCATCGGTTTTGACACCTGGCAGTCCGGTGACCATCCGGGCGGCATCCGCGACGTCGTGGGTATTAGCATCCGTGTCGAAGGTGAGTTGCTCACTCAGCTCCCGGTGCCCCTGCGCCCCGGCAACGTCTGGCCCGGTGGCACTTACGACGAGGCTCCGTTCCGCAACCTCGCAACGACCGACGCGAACTATGCGTCCTCGATGCAAACCGGTGCCCTGAACACCACCGACGATCTCAACGCCGACGGTACGGCGGGCAATGACGCCAACGTGGGCCAGGTTGGTTTCGATGACCCGAGCTGGGGTCTGTGGGTGAAGAACCTGAAGTGGGAAAAGTTCAAAGCCGTGTTGACCGAAGAAGGCAAGGTCAAGATTTTCTGGAAGGGTGTCGAATTGACCCCGGCCGGTGGTCTGTCCAGCTCCTTCTCTCCGGCCCCGGGTCGCCTCGTTTTCGGCGGCCGTACTGGTGGCGCTTGGGAAGTGCACCATGTTGACAACATCCGCCTGGAGACCATCCCGGCCAATGACGTCATCATCGGTGGCGCGGTGGGCAGCCCGATCGGCTTCTCCATCACCACGGTTGATTCCGGAACGGCGATCGCTGTCACCACGGGCTTGTCCGTCAAGCTCAATGGCACCGACATCTCTTCGAAGGTGTCTGTCGCCAAGGATGGCATCACCTCCACCATCGCCTACGGTGACGCCGCCGCTCCCTTGGCCTCTGGCTCGACCAACAAGGTCGAAATCAGCGTCAAGGACACGCTGGGCCGCACCGTGAGCGCCACCCGCGAGTTCGTCGTGGGTTCCTACGTGACCATCCCGTCGAGCCTCGCCGTCAGTGGCGTGGACACCTCGAAGAAGGGTTTCAACGTCCGCACCCATCAGACCGCCCGTCGTGATCAGCCCAACACCATCGCCCGTGCCGAGCAGCAGCTCCTCGGTCTGCGTGGTGACAACGTGGCCGACTTGACCGGTTTCACTGGCGGCGTGTTCGCCGAGACCGGTGTCATCAACTACAGCCAGCCGACTTCCGGTTCGGATGCGACCCCGGGTCAGAATGGTGCCTTCTCCTCCTCCGTCGGTGCCGTGGAACGCCAGATCGCCGACAACGCGATCCCGGGTGTGCCCAGCGCCTCGGAGTTCCAGTCCAACGGCGACCTCTACACCGACAACATCGCTGCAGAAATCACCACCTTCCTCCAGTTCCCGACGGCCGGCGTTTACACGCTGACCTTCAACAGCGATGACGGCTTCCGCACCACCGTCGGTGGCAACAATAAGGAAGTGCTCAACTCGTTGATTGTCAGCCAGGCCGACGTCGGCAAGGGCGCCAGCGACGTCAATGCGACGGTGTACGTCCCGGTGGCCGGTGCCTATCCGTTCCGCACGGTGTGGTTCGAAGGCGGCGGCGGGGCCAACCTCGAGTGGTCCGCCCAGCGCGTGGCCCCGAACCCCTCGGCTCGCTTCCTCATCAATGACGCTGCTGCGGATGCCGTGAAGGCGTTCCGTGCGGCCAGCGGCGCCACCCCGGCGGCCGTTTCCTTCATCCATCCGTTCCGTGGTTCCGGCGGCGGCTACGTCCCGACCGCCCCGGTCGTGGTTTCTGTGGCTGACGGCAGCACCGCTGTGGATCAGGCCTCCTTCGCCCTCCTCGTGGACGGCGCCGCGGTCACCCCGACCAAGGCCTCTGCCGGTGGCGTGACCACCTACACCTACAAGCCGGCCGCGAACTTCGCTGCGGGCGACCACACGGTGATCGTGCGCTTCACCGCGGGTGCGCAGAAGTATGATGCGACCAACACCTTCACCACCCTGAACGCCGCCAGCGTCCCGGGCAGCCTCGCTCTGCCTGCTTCTGCCGTGAACACCGGCAACAAGGGCTTCCTCGTGAAGACTGTCCAGCAGGAGAACGGTGAGAGCATGGGTAACGACACCTACCGGGGTCTGACCCACATCGCCGGCCTGATCGGCACCAAGAACGTGGCCGACCTCGCCCTCTTCGGCGCCAATGGCTACTACGTTGAGACCGG
>JAPLUF010000073.1 GCA_026397755.1 Verrucomicrobiota bacterium | reverse complement strand
GGTTGCTTCGAAAAATCTCGACCCCGTTCAAGTACACGGCCGCACCGTCATCGCGGATAAGCCCCAGCGTCACGGACAGGAAGCGTGCGGGATCGTCTACTGTGAAACTGTGGCGGAACCAGGTGGTGATGTATCGGGCCGTCGTTGAAGGTCCATACTTCACGGTGGTGACGATATTGTCGTCGCCGTAGCCTAGGGGTGCGGCTCCGCTGTTCCAGGTGCTGTCTGCAAAACTATTGGAGCGCCAAAGCGTGCCCGCCAGGTAGCCGCTGTCATAGTAACGCCATTGGGCACCCAGGGGTACGAGGGAAACCTGGGCGAGGTCGCCGGGTGCGGAGGCTTCGAGATTGATTCCGTCCGCATGGCCGGTGAGCGTCAGCGGGTTGGAAAACCCAGTCGGCGTGAAGAGGTAGCCTTCAGCAATGGCCTTCACGGTGTAGGGCCCACGGGCCAATCCGGTCAGGGTGTAGGCCCCGTCGCTGGTCGTATACGTCTGCTGGGTGTTGGACACCTCGACCCGGACGCCGGGCACGGGCTTGCCCCCTTGGAGCACTCGGCCGGCCATGCGATAGGTGGAAGGGTTTCCGATCCGGACCAAGACGGCCGCGCTGCCTTCGCCACCCTTCATATCACTGACCGTGCAGCGCACCCAATACTCGCGGGCGACCGACCAGGTGCGGCTGACTTGGTTGGTGTTGCCGGCGACGATTGAGTTGTCACCGAAGTCCCAAGAATAGGCCAGCGTATCGCCGTCGGGATCGGTGGCATCGGCCGTGAAGGTGATTGGGGCTCCCGCGAAGGCGGCGGTGGCACTGGCCGTGAGGGTGACACCCGGGAGTTGGTTGTTGGTGAACTTGCCCAGGTTCACTTGTAGATCGAGCGATTCGGGAACTGTTCCGCCTTTGGCGAGCGGGGTGATGTGGATGCCGGCCACCCGGTCGGAAAAGGTTCGGCCAATGAGCAGCGCCGAGTCGTTCTTGCCGTCGGCGGAGCCGGGCGTGACGTCGAGCAGGAGTGATTGCTGGTTGCCGGAACGGGCCCAGCGCAGCCCCACGCCGTCCATCAGGGCGGGCCGATCGGTGAAGCGTTGACGGAACTCCAGCCAGTAGTTGGTTTGCGAATTGCGGGCGATGCGCACGGCTCGTGGGGTTGCCGCGTTGGTGGCGTCGTGGGCGAAGAGGCGAAAATTTCCTGAGGCCGTCACGATCTTCACCTGAGTCGTGGGCAACCAATCGAGGTAGTTCTTGTATCGGGCGTTGAAGTGCCGCTTGCCGGCGGTGGCATTACCCATGGTGTCGAAGCTGTCTCCGTATTCCACGTTGCTGCCGGCCCCGAGGATGCTCTGGCCGCCGGTGTCCCACGCGTTGGCGTGGTTGAGTCCGAAGTTGTGGCCCAGTTCATGGGAGGGCACGCCGCCCGTCGCGTCGAAGGAGGCCCGGATCCATGCACCGGGTGCTCCCACGTAGCCGAGTCCGGCCCAGTTGAAGCCGGGAACGGCGCCGACGCAAATGAGGTCGAAGTCGAACAGCGCCAGATTAACGCCGGCGGTGCGGGCGGCATTGCGGGCGTCGGTTCGCAAGATCGACGGGTCCAAGGCACCGTACACAGCGGCCGTCTTGGGCATGCGCAAGATGGTGGTCATAGTGCTGCCGGCTCCGAGGGGCCTGAAGGTCGTCTTGCCGAAGCTTTGTTCCAGATAGAAGGCGGCGATCCCGTTGAGCATGTTGGTGCCGGTGGCATCACTGAGGGGTGCGCCAGCTAGATCACTGAAATCCACCCGGATCATTAGCAGACGTTTGAGCCCCTCGGTGTAGGCGGATTTCTGTCGGAAGACGCCATCGGCATCCGTCCCATTGCCCTTGTCCACCGAGGCCAGGATGAGTTGCTCGTTGTAGTTCTCGGTATGGGCTGCGCTGCACAACCAGGCGGTGTGTCCACCGGCGTCCACGGGTACTTCTTCGGCAAAGGTGGTGACGCGTTGGTTGGATACGGCGCACAGGGCGTCCTTCGCGGGCGTGGCCGATCGAGCGACCTCGTCGGCATCGAGAATCCGGACGGCGTTGGGGTCCAGAGCGAAGAGGTTGCCCAGAGCGATGCCGTGCAACGGGACGTCGGTCAGCGTCGGGCGGAGCAGGGCGGGTCCGTAGGTGTAGGCCCGCCAAGCGCGGTCGCCGACCGAGACGGTTCGATAGACGGACTCAAAGGGGCCGGAGTGGTCTGCCGCGGGAATGCCGGCTAGCACCCCGAAATCCCCACGGCCATCTACCGACTCTTCCAAGAGAGACTGGATGGACCCGGGGAGTTGGTCGCGGAGTCCGCGAGGGATTGCCAATTCCAAGGCGCGCTGAGCATCGGCGGGGATCAACTCGGTCATATCCTGACGGCGGAGGCGGGCCAATTCCTGGCCTTCGACTTCCAGTGCCTTGCGGGACTCGGTTGAGGGTTGGCTCAGGTAGCGGCGGGTCCAGTCCGAGAACTCGGCGAAGGCAGGCTCCGAAACCTGTTCTGACCAGCGACGGGCTCGGGAGGTGGGGACCTTCTTGGTGGCAGGCCGTGGCGGAGCCAGTTGCTGCTGCGCCGAGGTGAGGGCAGGAAAAACCTGGGAGGCGGGGTAGGAGGATGTAGGGATCCTGGTGGCCGCTGTGTTGGTAGAGAGTGTTAGTGGTGCCTCCGAGGGTGGTTTCCCCCGGGGGGCGAGTAGTAGCAAGAGCAGCATTCCCAGTCCAATTCCGGTCAGCAGTCTGACGACAAGGCGGCGCTTCATGATGCTCAGGACCATGCAAGCACCGTGCCGTGAGGCCCATCGTAATCAAGATCACCGATAATTTTTCCTCAGGAGGGACAGGCTCTTCAAGGGACAGGCTCCTTCAAGGGACAGGCTCTTCAAGGGACAGGCTCCTTCAAGGGACAGGCTCCTTCAAGGGACAGGCTCCTTCAAGGGACAGGCTCCTTCAAGGGACAGGCTCTTCAAGGG
>JAPLUF010000344.1 GCA_026397755.1 Verrucomicrobiota bacterium | reverse complement strand
CCCAGGCGGCAATCACACCGAAGACGAGGTTGAGCGGGACGCAAATGGCAGACACCAGCAGGGTGAGCAGCACCGCCGACCGCGTGTCGGGCTGTTGAAGGGATTGGAGATAAGCAGACCATCCCTTAGCAAAGGCCTGCGCAAATACATTGGCCAAGGGCAGCAGGAGGAACACCCCCACGAATCCGACGGCGATCCCGATGAGAATCCTGCGGATGAGCACCGGTTCTTCAATACCCCGGCGGGATTTGCTGTTCACGGCCACTCGGGGGCCTTTGGGAATGCCTCCGGCCATAATTAGCGTTGAAACCGGCTCGCCCAGCGTTCGAGCAGGTTGATGGTGATGAGGATGGCGAAGGAAGCGCTGAGCATCACCACAGCCACGGCCATGGCATTGGCGTACTCGAATTGGTCCAACCAACCCATAATGACCTGCGGGGTGATTTCGGAGACATAGGGTTTGTTGGTGGAGATGAAAATGACTGAGCCGTATTCGCCCACGGCTCGAGCAAAGGCTAGGGCAAAGCCGGTCATCAAGGCTGGCAATAGGGCGGGAAAAACGACCCGGCGAAAGGTGCACCATCGGCCCGCTCCCAGTGTTGCGGCGGCCTCCTCCAGCTCGACCTCAAATTCTTCCAGAACGGGCTGCAGCGTCCGAACGACGAAGGGCAAACTGACGAAGGTCAGGGCTAGAACGATGCCGCCGGTGGTGTACGCCACATGGATACCCAGCGGCACCAAAAATTGTCCCAGCCAGCCGGTTTGGGAAAACAAGTTGGCTAGGGTGAGTCCTGCCACGGCCGTCGGAAGGGCAAAGGGAAAATCGACTAGGGCATCCAAGAATTTTCGACCCGGAAACCGGTAACGGGTCAATACCCAGGCCAGCAGCGTCCCGAGCACCGCGTTGATGGTGGCGGCGAGGAACGAGGCCCCAAAGGTCAGTCGGTAGGCGGCCAAGGCCCGATCGCTGAACGCCACCCGGACAAAGTCTGCCCAACTCATCGCAGTGACGCGGATCAACAGTCCCGCCATTGGAATCAGGACAACGAGGCTCAGGTACGCGATGGAATAGCCCATCGTTATCCCGAATCCCGGCAATACATGATTTCGTTGTTGGCCCATCTCCCTGAAGGGCAGGAAGGCTATTGGGCCTTCTTGGTGATTGTAAACACATAAAGACAACTGAGATTGTAGAGATTAGAGAGCGTGCCCGGGTTGTGACTTGGCCATTGAAGCGGGATCCGGCTTTGGACAAGTTCTCCGCGATGTCGATTCCGAGCGAATTCAACAACGTCACTGCCGTTGCCAAAGCCAATGTCTATTTTGAGGGCAAGGTGGTGTCTCACACGATCCGTTTTTCTGACGGCGCCAAGAAGACCCTGGGCCTGATTTATCCTGGCAAGTTCCACTTTGGAACCGACCAGGCTGAGCGGATGGAAATCGTGGCCGGCCAATGCGTCATCCGTCTGGATGGGAGCCAGGAAACCCGAACGGTTGATGCCGGTTCTTTCTTTGATGTCCCCGCAAAATCCGGCTTTGACATCGAAGTCTCGAGCGGGATTTGCGAGTATATTTGCTCGTTCCTGCCGTGATTGGGTCGGTGCCTCAGGGATGTGCTACTGAGGTCCGTTGAGACGTTGACTTGAGAGGGGGGCAGAGCGTTTGCTCTGAGCCCTCTCCTATGAATCGCCGTCGCTTTCTGTTGGGTGCCTCCGCCCTTCCGCTCTTGCCGTCTTGGGCCCTGGCTCAAGGGACGAAGTCTTATCGTTTTGGGCTCATCGCCAAGTCCCAGGGAAATGCCGTGTTCCAGGTGGCGCGGGTCGGGGCCGAGGAGGCCGCTCGGGAGTTGGGTGCCCGGCACGGGGTGAAGATCCGCATCGACTGGCGGACCCCCAATGAGGAAGACGCTCAGAAGCAGGCCGAGGCCATCGAGCAGTTAGTGCTAGCTGGTGCAGATGGAATTGCTGTCAGTTGCAGCGATGCCAACAAGGTGACCGACGCCATCAACAAGGCGGTGAGTGATGGAGTGCCCGTGGTCACCTTCGATTCGGATGCGCCCGCCTCCAAGCGACTGGTTTGCTATGGCGTGGACGATGGCTTGTGCGGTGAACAGGTGATGAGCGAATTGGCCCGAGTTTTGGGAGGCAAGGGGGTCATCGCCATTTTGGCAGGAAACCAGAATGCGCCCAATTTGCAGAAGCGGGTCGCCGGTGTCCGCAAGGAGGCCAAGAAATACCCCGGGGTGGTTATCCGGGACACGTTTTATCATCGGGAAACTCCGCAGGATGCCGCCGCTCGAATGGAGCAGGTCCTTCAGGCCAATCCGGACATCACCGGTTGGGCCTTAATTGGAGGATGGCCCCTCTTCACTGAGAATGCGCTCAAGTGGCAGCCAGGCACGGTTCAATGTGTCAGCGTCGATGCGTTGCCGATCTGCCTGAATTATCTCCGCAGCGGGCACGTTCAGGTGCTCTTGGCTCAGCAATGCCACGCCTGGGGCTACCGCTCAGTGGAGCACTTGTTTAACAAGGTGCATTTGCACAAGAATCCGGACTCGCCCCGGGATGTCAGCCCCTTGGTTCGTGTGGACCGATCCAATGTCGAGGCCTACGCCAAGAATTGGGAGAAGTGGCTTCCGAAATGATGCTCCGCTCGACCGGGTGCAGGGCTTCAGAACACGTCCATGATCATGGAGACGGTTCGACCGATGCTGCCTAGATTCTCACGAACGACCGCCTGGGCCCGTTGGCCGAGGGCCTCTCGTTCGGCGGGGTTTTCTAGCAACCGGGTCAACGCCGATTCCAGACCCGCTTCATCGGCAACTTGCACGGCGGCGTTGGCCTTCACAAAATTTGGTGCAATGTCGGGGAAGTTCTCCATGTGCGGACCAAAGACCACCGCCTTGCCGAGAGCGGCCGGTTCAATGGGGTTTTGTCCGCCGTGCGCAGTGAGACTCTTGCCCACAAAGACAATATCGGCCCGGGTGTAGAAGTGACGGAGTTCACCGGTGGTGTTGACCAGCAAGCATTCCAGATCGCCCGATTTGTGGCGTGTGTTCGGCCGCATGTCCTTGCGGAAGATGTATCGAACGCCCAGAGCCTGCAGTTCTGCTCCGACGGCGGCACCTCGTTCATGATGCCTTGGCACGAGCACGAGGAAGAGCCCGGGGAACCGGGACTTCAAGCGGAGGTACATTGAGGCCAGGATTCGCTCTTCACCGTCATGGGTGCTGCCGGCCACCAGAACCACGGTGTCGGGAACGACCCCCAATTGCCCCAGTAGGCTGGTAATATCCAGCGTACGGGTGTCATCAAGCTTGGCGGCGTCGAACTTGAGGCTGCCCACCACGTGAATGGCTTCTTTGCGGCAACCGAGTTGAAGCAGGCGCTTTGCATCGGCTTCATTCTGCGCACCCACCCCTTCAAACCCTGCGAAAAGATCCCGGAAGAGGAACCCAAACCGGCGGTAGCCCCGGAACGACCGCTCCGAAAGGCGGGCATTGACCAAGAAATACGGGACCCCACGGCGTTGAAGACTCCACAGAAAGTTGGGCCAGATCTCGGCCTCAACTAAAATGACTACCTCGGGGTTGATGAGGCCGATGGCCCGTTGGATGTGTTTCCGGCGATCAATGGGGTAGTAGACCTTGGTAATATGCGCCGGAAGGTGGTCGCGCAGGAGGCCCATGCCCGTCGAGGTCGTCGTGGAGACGACGATCTTGTGCAAGGGCAGCAGCGGTTCCATGGCCCGTATCAACTGCGTGCATAAGTTCACCTCGCCGACGCTGACCGCGTGGAACCAAATTACCTGACGGTTGGTCAGGGCCTGCTTGAGCTTGGCGTCATACAGGCCGAAGCGCTCGCCAAACCCGGCCTGCCAGGATCCGCGACGGTACATCTTGAGGAAATACCACGGAGCCGACAGGGCGAACCCGATGTTGAAGAGGATGTTGTAGAGAAGTCGCATGGACAGCGTCGTCGCGGAAAACCAAAAGGAACGGTGGCTACTGTCCCAACGTTCCGGTCGAGCCAAAGGTTACGGATTTTTTTGACGAGGCCGAACCTTCCGGGGTGTCGGTGCGGGGGACTCGGTGGAGGTTTCCTTCGTGCCGATCCGTTGCACAAAGGCACCGATCCACTCGCAGGCCCGATGTTTTTGGGTTTTGGCTACTTCGAGAACTTCTTGGGCAGAGACGACCTGTGTTTTCCCGCCTAAGCCGGCCGCTGCATTGGTAATGCAACTAAATCCGGCCACCCGCAATCCGCATTGGCGGGCCACGATGACTTCCGGCACGGTGCTCATGCCTACAGCATCGGCGCCCCAGCTGCGGAAGGCCCGGATCTCGGCCGGTGTTTCAAAACTGGGACCAGAAACGGCCAGATAGACCCCCTCGCGCACCGGCAGACGGATCGACCGCGCAGCCGCTTTCAGATGTTTTTGCAGTTCCGCATCGTAGGTCCGGGTCATGTCGACGAAACGGGTTTCGCCCTCGGCGACCGCTCCCCGGAGCGGATTCATGCCCAAGAAATTGATGTGGTCGTTCAGGATCATGAAATCACCGATGCGAAACTTGGGGTGAATGCCGCCCGCTGCATTGGTCACCAGCAGCGTCTCGACACCCATGGCCGCGAGGACTCGAGTGGCATAGACCACTTCGTTGGGCTCAAACCCTTCATAGTAGTGGGCCCGTCCGCTAAGCACGGCCACGGGCACCGAGTGCCAGGTTCCGATCCGCAGTCGTCCCTCATGCCCCGGGGCGCTGCCGACCGGGAAGCCCGGCAGGTCTCGATAGGAGAACTCCCGGTCCACCGAAACGGACTGCGCGATGGGGCCAAAGCCACTGCCGAGAATGATGGCCAACCGGGGCCTCAGAGAGGTCCGGCGCAGGATCAATGAAGCGGTGGTCGAAGGAGGGGGCAGGGATTGGGAGCGACGGGGCATGGAACTGGAGCGGATTGCGGAACTCAGCCGGGGATTACGGCCGTGCGTTGAGCGTGGGAAGCCAATGCGGCCTCGAACAGTTCGTGGCTTCGGACTGCTTCGTCCGGGGTGACACAACCAAATCGATTGCCGAGGGCTCCCGCGCGTTCGGCCGTGAAGGCGGCCCACATTTGCAGAAAACAGTCTGGGAAGCCTGGCTCGAAGATGCCCCCGGTGATCGTGGGGAATGGTGTTTGGAATCCGAGGTCCGTGCGGCTCCACCACTGCTCTTTCGAGCGGTCGAACTTCCAGAGCGTCTTTGGTTCAGCGGTGGAATAACGCATGCCGCCGTCGGTGCCGAGGATCTCGATGGACCAGGTGTTGGTGGCTCCTGGCGCTAAGCGCTTCATCTCGAAGCGCATGGGAGTTTCGATGCCGTTTATAGTGGCCTCGGTGTGCAGCATGGCGTTGTCCCAAGTGTCGCAGGGGGCCATACCTCCTTTGCCGTCGGGGCGCTCGTGATAAATCTTTTGCAACTGGGCATAGACTCGGCTCGGGAACCATCCGAGCCGGAAGGGCACATGGACGACGTGCATTCCCAGGTCGCCCATCACGCCGATGGCCCCGCAGGTGCGGACCTGACGCTTCCAGTTCGCTGGCTTGGTCGGATCAAGGTCGCTGGAATGCCAGAAGCAGGAGCGGACTTCCAGAGGTTTGCCCATGGCACCAGATTGAGCCCACTCGACGACCCTTTGAACTCCCGGCAGGAAGGGGAACTCAGAGCTGCAGCGCACGAACCGACCGGACTTGGCGGCCGCATCGCGGATGCGTCGGGCGGCCGCTAGATCGATGCCGAAGGGTTTCTCGGCCAACAAATCCTTTCCGGCGGCCAATACGTCGAGGTAGATGGCTTCGTGAAGGTTGTGGGGCACCGCAACGTACACCACATCTACCTCGGGTAAGGCGAGGAGCTGGTGGTGATCTGGGGTTAGCAGTTTGACCGTTGGGATTTGGCGGAACCAGTCGAGCAGGGTGGGTTGAAGGTCACAAACAGCGACCAATTCGACCTGCACGGGGAAGTTGTTGAGGACGAACCAGCGGGCGAACGCGCTGGCAGCCTCGCGGCCCATGAGGCCGCCGCCGATAATGCCGACACGGAGGGTGGGTTTCATGAAATGGATCGGGAGGGACGCTTCTGGGGAATACTCTGGGCCACCTCTCCGCTCGGTGGGATGGGGGTGTTCGACCCCAGTTGCCCGAGCAGTTGGTCTCGGAGGCCCGCAAAGCCGTCGAATGCCTGGAGGTTTCGATTTAAGAGGCCGAGCAACTGATCGTGAGTGAGTCCTTCGGCTGCGAGAATCTGGGAGATGGGTTTCCCAGACGAGACCTCTTGATGAACTCTGCGGAGGGCGCGGATGGTCAGAGCCGAATCGTTGCGACCCAGTGCGGCGGAGCGGGACGCAGCCGAAAGGTGGGATGCCCCCTCCGCGAAACCGATGGACGGATGATCGGGGATGATCGGTCGATCGACCGTGGCCTTCACCTGGTTCCAGGCCTCCACCACTGCTTCTGAGCGGCCTCGCATCCCCATGGATCGCCGGAAGCTGTGCTCCACGAATCGCAGGTGCACCAAGTCTTGGGCGGCCGAATTGACCTCTCGACCGGTGCGTGCCGGAGCGGCGTTACGGATGACCTCGAGTTCGCTGGCGAAAATCTCTGGGTTTATCCAAAAGCTGAGGGCCGCCAACGGGCGGAACAGCAGTGGGACGATCCTCAACAAAAGATGACGATCAAAGCCAGCCGGGCTGCAACTGTGATAGTAGCAGTAGGCATCCCTGAAATTGGTATGGACCGATTGGGCAGTGGCCATGGGTGAGTCGGGCTCGTGGAGGACTTCGCAAGAATCCGACTTCTAGCCGGGAGGTGTCAACGGTGTGGCAGATTCTTTGCAACCAGCGTCAGTGGGGCTTCAGGTGCGCACCCGGTAGAGGGTTTCGCCGGCTTTGGGAACATACAGGATGCCCTCAGACTCCCGCCCTTGGAACTGGGCCGGATCGATGGAGCGCCAATCCCGGTAGCCCAGGTTAATTTCGCGGCACACCGATTCTGGTATTCCGGTCGCCAACGTCACCCGGGCCCGACGTGTTTCAACTCCGTTTTCGTAGGTGCCCTGTCCGAAGACATGGGTGCTGTGGGCGAGGGTTCCCCACGGGAAATCCTTGAAGTGGTCCCATTGTTTCAGGAAGTAGTCGCGGCAGTGATAGCCTACCTGCCGAAGCAGCGCTCCATGGACCACACTGATCTCATGGAGGTGGGGGGCATAGATGATGAGTTCGCCCCCCGGAGCCAGTACCGGCTCTAGTTTGTACATGCACTTGGCCCCGACCCACAGCTCGTCGTACATGGCCGGCGCGCAGCTGAGAATGGTGTGGAATTGGCGATCCTTCCATTCGATGTGCGTCTGGGCAGACAAGTCGGCAGCCTGATCCCAGGCGGCTTCGGGGGTTCCAGTAAAGATCCCAGCCAATTCTCCATGGCCTCCGGGTTTTACCACGAGGGCCAGACACAGCTTGGGAATGGGAACCATGGCACCGGCTCGGTCCACCACTCGGCGCACCGGGGTCCATTTCTGACCAATAACTCCTACGGTGGTGATCACCGCGCCGAGCCAGTGGAAGAAGTTGAGAATTTCCGGACCGCTGACTCCGGGGAACAGATACTTGTTGCCGCCGCTGAACCCGACGACCTCGTGGGGAAATACTGGACCGATGATAACGATTTGATCGTAGCCCAAGACACGCTTGTTAATCGACACGGGGACATCCATCGCGAAGAGCCCGTCGGACAGGGTTTGTATCTCCTCTGCGGGGATAACTCCGAGGGTTTCTAGGGCGGCCGGGTTGTCCCATTCGTGGTTAAAGAATCCGACCGCTCGATATTGGGAGACACGTTCCTCGCCAGTAATCTCTAGTCGCTCGCAAATGGCCTCCTCGGACATCGCAGGATGGGTGCCTAGTGCGATGAGGATATCCAAGGCGGCCACCGATTCGGACCATTCGGCGTGCAAGGCCTTGAAGACGGCTCCGATGGGTGCGGTGCGCGTGCCATCGGGAATGATGAGCAGCACACGTTTTCCGTGGAAACGGTGGGCCGGGTGATGAGTGACCACCCAGGAGGCTATTTCGGATTGGTTCATCGGAAAATCACACCTCCCGAATCTTAGGACCGGCGAAGGCGTTGGGTAGCATGGTCGATTCGATCTTGGGATGACAAATCCGATATCTGCATTATCGGACGTCCGAAGGATGGGTGGACTTGCCCGCAACACCGTCCTCCCGCCGTGGCCCTGCCCGGGTCCGCTTCATCGTGGCATCTAGAGTGCCTTGAGTGCTTCGAGCACTTCCTCGGCATGGGTCTCCGGTTTCACCGAATCCCAAATTCGCGCGATCCGGCCCTCTTGGTTGATCAGGAAGGTCACTCGATGAATACCTTGGTACTTTCGTCCCATGAAGACCTTCTCGCCCCAAGCCCCGAAGGCATTGGCAACCACCGCCTCCGTGTCCGCTACCAGGGGGAAGGGAAGTTGATGCTTGTTGGTGAACTTTACGTGGGATTTCAACGTATCGGCGCTGACCCCGACCACAACGGCTCCAGCCTTTTGAATAGCCGCATACTGGTCGCGGAATCCGCACGCCTCTTTGGTACAACCCGGGGTGTCGTCGCGCGGGTAGAAGTAAATCACCACCGGCTTCCCGAGAAGGTCTTTGGAAGTGATTTGTGAAGCGTCGGTCACCACCGCACTGAACTGCGGGGCTGAATCACCGGGACGAAGACTCAATGCGATGGATTTGGCCATGTTCGGCAATTTATGTGGGAAGAGGCTTTGTGCAATGGGCGAGGGCGGTCAGTCGCAATCCTTCCAGCGTTAATCCAGGGACCACCGCCTCGATCTCCGGCAACCCACGGGCAATCAGACGGGCGTAGCCGCCGGTGGCCACGACCGGCAGGCGGCTCACCCCTAGTTCTCGGCGCAGATCAATGATGAGGCCACGCACCAAGCCCCGGTAACCGAAGACGGCTCCGGAGAGCATCGCCTCCTCGGTGTTGCGGCCGACCACCCGTCGGGGATTTCGGATACGAATTCGAGGTAGGAGAGCCGTCTTTTCGTGAAGGTAATCGGTCATCGCAGAAAGCCCCGGAGCGATGATGCCGCCCACATACCGTCCTGACTGGTCCACCACGTCGAAGGTCACCGCGGTTCCGAAATCGACGACCAGCGCCGGAGCTCCGTAGTGGTGATGGGCGGCGACGGCATTGGCCAAGCGATCCTGACCAATGGTGTCCGGATGGGGGTAATCGATGCCCACACCGCGCAAGGACTGCGGGGTGAGTTGTAGGGGGGCTAGGTTCAATCGCGAGTGGGCCCATCCAGTCAGGAGGGGGGTTGCTTTCGGAACCACACTGCAGAAACACAGTTGGTCGGGCATGCGCTTGGGAAGCAGCGCCTCGAGCAGTCCAGTTGCGGTCCCATCGGACCACGCCGAGGTGGGAATATCGCCCAGCGTTCGAAGGCTGCGCGGGCCGCCCAAGCCCACGTGGGTGTGGGTGTTACCCACGTCCAGCAGCAGCATCATAGCGTCGGACCCTTGGTCAAAGAC
Source organism: Verrucomicrobiota bacterium (assembly GCA_026397755.1). Taxonomy (GTDB): domain Bacteria; phylum Verrucomicrobiota; class Verrucomicrobiia; order Limisphaerales; family UBA9464; genus SXXZ01. The sequence continues at coordinate 11,365 of JAPLUF010000344.1, read as the reverse complement.
ACGTCACCGCCGATAATGTGCTCCAGTCGCCCATGTTCAGTCCGGACGAGTAGGGCCCCGTCTTCATTGAGAGATTCGGCTCGGCCGACGACGACTCGGTCGGCCATCCGTATTGTCACCCGTTGACCCAGGGTGCTGCAGCGCCGCATCCACTCGTCGCTAATCTCATGAAAATCACCTCGACGGAGGCGTCCATACGCGGCGTCCAACTCGGAGAGGACGGTGGCCGCGAGATCGGAGCGATCAAAGGTACGCCCTCCTTCGATGCGCAACGAGGTAGCGATAGTACGCAATTCTTCGGGCATCTCATCAGCACTTAGATTGACGTCGATACCGATGCCCAGCACAACGTGCCGGATGTGGTCGAGTTCGGCCCCGAGTTCCAGCAAGATGCCGGCCACCTTTCGGGTGCCGAAGACGATGTCATTGGGCCACTTGATCTCGGGCTTCAGTCCGGTGTGGCGTTCAATCCCACGGGCCACGGCGACGGCGCTGACCACCGTCAATTGCGTGGCGGCTGCGGGAGGGAGTTGCGGTCGAAGCAGAACGGAGAACCAGAGTCCTTTGCCCGAAGGAGATATCCACTGCCGACCCAGGCGTCCCCGACCGCGAGTTTGCGATTCGGCAAAGACAACGATGCCCTCGCGGACCGAGTCTCGGGCCATTTTTTCAACCACATCATTGGTGGAGGCCGTCACTTGGAAAACTTGGATATCTCGTCCGATGAGCTTGCCAGGCCCCAAACGGGCCAAGAGGTCATCGGCGTGCAGTCGATCCGGGGACGAGCGGAGTTGGTAACCGTGGTGTGGGCTAGCATCGATGTCGTAGCCGGCCTTGCGAAGCTCCTCGATACGGGACCAGATGGCCGCCCGGGAGACTCCCAGATCCTTGGCCAATGCGGCTCCGGAGATGCCAGTCTCTCCGGCGGCCCTCATTGCGGCCAGAATGCGAGTGTCGGGATTCACTGGAGAAAATCTAAACCGATGTCTACTGCACGGGCCGAATGGGTGAGCGCGCCGACTGAGATGAAATCGACTCCGGTCTCAGCGACAGCTCGGACGGTGGCTTCATGGATGCCTCCGCTGGCCTCCGTCTGACAACGGCCGGCGATGCGTCTCAAGGCCTCCCGCAAGACCTCCAGGGGCATGTTGTCCAGAAGGATCCCATCCGCACCCGCCTCGGCTGCCCGCTGGGCTTGGTCCGGGGTATCGGCCTCGACTTGGACGAACAACGACGGGAATTGGGCGCGCGCGCGCCGGACTGCGGCGCTCACAGGGTCGGGATCCGCGCCTGCCAGCGCCGCCAAATGGTTGTCCTTGATGAGAATCCGGTCATGGAGGCCCATCCGATGGTTGACCCCGCCTCCGCAGCGCACCGCGTACTTCTCGAAGCGCCGCCAGCCCGGGGTTGTCTTTCGGGTGTCCAAAATCCGGGTCTGGGTGCCCTCCAGCAAGTAGACATAGCGTGCGGTGGCAGTGGCGACTCCAGAGAGGCGTTGCACGAAATTCAGGGCCACGCGTTCGGCCGATAGCAAGGCCCGCGAGGGACCAGAGACTTCCAGTAGCGTCACCCCGGCTTCGCAAGACTGTCCGTCGTCTACGCACCGGCGGATCACGGCATTGGGAGCCAGTTCCCGGAAGGCCCCTTCAGCAAACGCCAAACCGGCGACTGTGAGGCGTTCACGAGCATTCATCCGCGCCGTGGATGCAGCCTCGGGTGGGATGCAAGCTAAGCTGGTGGCGTCGCCGCTACCGAGGTCTTCCTCCAGGGCCTGAATTAGGGCCGTTCGAATCAGTTGAGGATCCAAGTGCTCCACGACGGGAGGCTGCAAGAGTCTACGTCAGAGGCGCAATCGACAAAGCGGTGGAAAACCCGCGGCGGTAGGACGAATTCTGAGAAAGAGAAGAGGCTCCGAAGGGTTAAAACTTCGGAGCCCCGTGACTTGGCCATGAGATTGGCCGTTAGGAGTGGGTCTCCTGATTTTTATCCCTTACTGGAGGGCTTCGAACACTTTGCCGACCATGTCTTTGCTCGGGGTCAAGGTCTTGGAACCGGGCTTCCACTTAGCCGGGCAGGCCTGATCGGGATGACCGACGAGGTAGGCGTTGGCTTCCATCTTCCGCAGCAGCTCCGAAGCATCACGGCCTACGTTGTAGAAGTTGACCTCGCTGGAGACCAAGGAGCCTTCAGGATTGATGATAAACGTACCGCGGAGGGCCAAGCCGCTGCCACAGTCGTAGACGCCGAAGATCTTGGACACCGCCCCTGTTGGATCGGCGGCCAGTGGGTACTGGACGTCGGCCAAAAGTTTTTCCGAATGACGCCATGCCAGATGCGCGAACTTGGTGTCGGTGGACACGCCATACACATCGCAGCCGAGTTCCCTCAGCTTGGAGTGCACCACTGCCAGATCGGCCAGTTCGGTGGGGCAGACGAAGGTGAAGTCGGCAGGGTAGAATACCAACACGGTCCAGCGGCCGCTCCGCTTGGCTGCCTCCAGTGAGAACTTGCCGAAGTCGCCTGCGGCGGGATCGTAAGTGTCCATCTCGAAGTGGGGGACGTTTTGACCGACTCGAAGGGTGATCTGTTCGCTCATATCGACGGGGTTGGATGACAAATTAGCAGGATTGAGTTTTCCCCGGCGTCGGGCCGGGTGCGGAAAATCGATAGCATGTTCCGCTGGAGGTGCAATCGGATGAGGTGCTTTTTTTGACGAATCTGGATCATGCGATAGGATTCGTGATGATTTTCCCGACCCGGTTGCCGCGATTTTTGCTGCTGTTGCCGATGCTGTGTTCGTCGCTGATGGCCGCCGAATCGTGGGACCAGTGGCGTGGCCCCAATCGGGACGGCAGGATTTCCGGTGCGAAATGGCCCACTGGGCTGGACGAAGCCCGCCTTAAGAAACGTTGGCAGTTACCTCTCGGTCCCAGTTACTCCGGGCCGGTGATGAATGCCGAGCGGGTCTTTATCACCGAGACCGTGGACAAGAAGCGGGAGCAGGTGACGGCCTTGCGACGCTCCGATGGTTCTGTGGTTTGGAAGCGGGACTGGGAGGGGGCGATGTCCGTTCCATTCTTTGCACGATCCAATGGGGATTGGATTCGTGCCACCCCGGCCTTGGATGGCGATACCCTGTACGTTGCGGGCATGCGCGACGTGTTGGTGGCTCTGAACAGCGCCGACGGTTCCGAGCGTTGGCGATTGGACTTCGTGAAACGGTTTGGATCAGACCTTCCCACCTTTGGTTTTGTCTCCTCACCCTTAATTGATGGCGACAGTGTCTACGTTCAGGCTGGTGGGGGAGTTGCACGTCTGCGAAAGACCGATGGTCAGGTGGTGTGGCACGGGGCCCGGGATGGTGGAGGTATGATGGGCAGTGCCTTCGGATCTCCCGTGATCCTCACTCTCGCCGGCAAACGCCAGTTGGTGGTCCAGGCGCGGACTCGACTCTTCGGGGTGGCGTTGGAGGATGGTGCCGAATTGTGGTCCCTTCCGGTCGAATCCTTCCGTGGGATGAACATCCTTACGCCGACCTTTGCCGGGAAAGATCGACTCTTCACAGCTGCCTACGGTGGAAAAACTTTGGGGATCGATGTCCGTTCGGAGAACGGTGGCTTCCGGGCGGTGCCGGCGTGGGAATTCAAAGCGCAAGGCTATATGACCTCTCCGATCATTCACGAGGGACATGCCTACCTCCAGTTGCGGAGCCAACGAGCTCTGTGCATAGAGCTGGCGACGGGTGCCGAGAAGTGGACCACCAGTGAGAGCTTCGGCAAATACTGGAGCATGGTCGCGCAGGCTGATCGTGTCCTTGCCTTGGACGAACGCGGGGAGCTGATATTGTTCAAAGCCACCCCGGAGAAATTCGACGTCCTTTCCCGACGCAAGGTGGCTGAATCCGACGCCTGGGCCCACCTGGCGGTGGATGGTTCAGAACTTTACATCCGGGAACTGAAGGCCCTCAGCGTCTGGGATTGGTCGAGCGGTGCGTCTCAGCCCTGAGGTCTCGTACTCATTGTACGGAGGATTAGAAAATACTGCCCGCTGCCGTACCGATGACCTGAAGGGGGCCGGCATCCTCCAGTGTTTCGGTAGCCTTTTCGACCTTTTGCAGGGTGAGCTTCAGGTTTCGTAAAAACGCATCATCATTGATGAGCTGACCGACCGTTCCGTTTCCTCGATTCAACTTCTCGGCCACTTCGCGGAGGTTGGTGATCATGTTGGTCGTCTCACGGAACAGCGAGTCGTCCACCAGCAGGCGGCCGATGGTTCCTTTACCGGAGTTCATGTCGGCCATCATACGGCGAGACGTGGACAAAGTGACCTTCAGGTCTTCGGTAGACGCGATGAGGTTGGTGACCGCCTGGAGCGTCTGAACGTACAAAGTGTCTTGCTTCAGCAGGCGACCCAGCGTGCCTTCGCCCTTGTTTATACCGGTGGTCATGCTGTCGATGTTGCTCAAGATCGAGGCAATGCGCGGTTGGTTGTCCTTGATCATGTCGGTCATGGGTCCGAGCAGCTTGGTGAACTCCTCACCGCTGAAGCTCTTGGTCATGTTTTGCATGCCGTCGGCGGCGCTCTCCAGCTTGCTCATGATGGCCGCCAGATCGGGTTGCTCGCGGCTTTCCAGCAGGGCTCCTGTGGACGCCACCGGAGAGGCGGGGTTGCCAAAATCGATGGCCATGAAGTTTTGACCCATCATGCCGGTGAATTTGATGGATGCCTTGCTGTCGGTTCGCACCCCGGCGGCCGGTTCCACAGTCATGGAGACTTCCACCTTGCCATCGGCGATTCGAATTGCTTGGACCCGGCCGATATCTACGCCCGCCAATTTGACCGGATCTCCCACCTTGAGATCACCTGCAGAGTTAAATCGGGCCTTGATCGGGATGCCGCTATCAAAGAAGCGCCCGCCTCCCACCATTTCAAACAGGACGAACGCAGCCACGAAGACCAGGGCGAAGAAAATGCCCAGTCGAGTTTCCAGAGAGTTTTTCATTCAGACCAATTGAGTGACGTTCCTTGCTAGAGATGTCTGCGGCAGAACGCTAGAAAAGCAACCATGTCCGAGTCAATGTCGACCGGTCATCGCCAACTGCCGCCCAGCGCTGTATTCCGTCGACCGGCAGAGTGTCCGTCAAAAAACCCCGGGCCACAAGGGTGGCACCGGGGTTGGAACGGAATCCCTATTCTGGGATGGATCAGGCGAAGGTATTCTTGCGATAAGCACCCATCTTTGGGGCATCCGGGTTCACTTCGGGTCCGAAGTACCGCAGGCAGACCAAGGGTTCGGTTTCACTGGTGTTCTCGAAGGTGACACCGGCTTTAGCACCGTCTTCGGTGCAGAAGTATTCGTCTTCGGTCAGCTCGTGGAATCGGATGAGCTTCGGGCTGTTGAGCGGATGACCGTTGATCTTGCCGCTGCCTTGGACGCAAATCAGGCCATAGGCACCCTTGTCGTGGATCGTGGCCTTCATGCCGGGATCCACAGTGAGCTCCTTGGCGGTGAAGAGCTGCTCGCCGTCCACTTTGCCATACACGATCCAGCGGTCGACAAAGCCTTCTTTGCGAGTGTCTGCCACCGGCACGGGCTCGAGGTAGTGGTTGTCCTTGAAATTCGGATCCACGTTCTTGTCCCAATCCAACTGCTCGACGATGAAATCGATGTCCTGATGGTACTTCTTGGGCATGTCCTTTACGAGCAGGCTCCAAGGAACATAGCGCCCTTCGACCATGCTTTGGTACATGCCGAACACGTCGCTGCCCCACTGCGGCTCATAGGTGCAGAGGCTTCCCGGGGCGTGGAGGATGCAGGGGTCGATGAGCCAACCGGTGCCGGGCTTGAGTCGGTAGGCCTTGGACAAATCTAGGATGCCGTTGTCACCCTTGTTCCAGTCTACGAGGCATTTCCGGACCTGGGCCTTGGTCGTGCCCGGTTCGAAGCCCATGAAAGTGTAGGGGAAGTTGTTTCCCACATTATTGTGCTGAGGCGGAAAGTAGTAGCTCTCGGGCTTGCCTTCCTGCCCCACCAACTTGGCCTGCTTGGCCGACTGGTGCATGTGATGGGGGATGGGTCCCATGTTGTCGAAGAACTTGGAGTATACGGGCCATCGGCCGTACTTCTTCCAAATCGACTTGCCCACCAGAGTGGCCCCGGTGTCTTCGACCGCCTGACGCAAGGTGAAGCGTTCGTTGCCCACCACCACATAGCTCAGGCCCTCATCCGCCACGCGTCCTTCATTGGCCGCCTCGGTCGTCGACGCGAACCAGCGTTCATCGATGCCACCGCGGTTCGCCCCGTAGGCGTAGGTGTCATCGGGGTGGAGTTTGAGGCGAAGACCCGGCTGCAGGAAGGAGCGGGGCACCCAAGCCGGAGCCAGGCGCAGCAAACCTCCGGTGCGTGAGAGCTCTGCCTCGACCTTGGACTTGGTGTTCTTCCGGACGGTCTTCAGTTGCGTGACGGTGTTCATCAAAAGCGTTTCAGAGATTTTGTTCCCTTCGATGACAGGTTGGCCTGGCGAGGCCTAAGGGACCCCGACCTGAGAGTCAGCGAAGTATTTGGATACGGTAATCGGGAGGAGGCCGTGACGGCCAAGGGAAAACCGAGGCCTCTTTTAAAAACTCCGAATCCGATCCGAGTCGGCACCTCGAACTTGGGCTGGGTCTTGGTCGGATGAATGCGTGGACAGCTAAACGGAATCAGTTGGGCAATAATCGGAGGACGGACTGCGGCAACTGATTGGCCTGGGCCAGCATGGCGGTGGTGGATTGGTTGAGGATGTTTTGCCGCGAGAACTCGGTGCTTTCCCGGGCGACATCAACATCTTTGATCACCGAGCTGGCGGCGGTGAAATTCTCGATGGTGGCCGCGAGCTGGTCGTTGGCCATGTTAAGGCGGGACTGGAAGGCGCCAATGGTGGCTCGGTCGGCGGCCAGTTGGTCGATGGCCGTGCGGATGCCGTTGAGTGCGAGCGTCGCGCTGGTGGTCGTCGAGATCGAACTGTTGGTGACGGAGGAGTAGGTGGTAGAGTTCAGGTCCACACCCGTCATGTTGAAGGATGTGCCCTCGGAATCGATGACGGACGCCACGTTTGCCGCCGAGAACAGGGTGACCGAGTTGAACTCCTTGCCGCCCACGTTGGTGATGTAGCTGCTGAGCTGATCGAACTCGTTTTCGTAGAGGGCCCGGTCGGCGTCGCTCTTAGTACCGTCGAGCGAGAGCATGGCCAGTTCGCTCATGCGGTTGAGGGTCTTGGACACCCGCTTGAGGTAGCCGTCTTGGGTGTTGGTGAACGACATCGCGTTGGCCACGTTATCCCGGGCGGCGTTGGCTCGCTCGATCTTGGCGTCGAAGCGCAGGCTGATGGCCACTCCGGCCGCGTCATCGTAAGCGTTCACTATGCGTGAACCCGAGCTGAGCTTGGCTAGGGACTTGGCCAGCGCTGCGGATGTGTTAGTGAGGTCGTTGGCGGCTGATTGTGCCGCCAAGTTGGAGCTGATAATCATACAGTTTTAATATGGGTTTGGTTGTTGGCAGGACTTAAAGGGGTGGAAGCCGTTGGGCTCTTGGGTTTTCCAAAAGTCGGCAAGTGGGGTAGGGGAATCCGAGTGGCGGCCTCACGGTTGGCCTTTTGGATTTCGTCGTAGACTTCCTGCCGATGGACAGGGATGTCTGCAGGGGCCTCGATGCCCACTTTGACCGTGTCACCCTCGGTGCGGATGATTTTGACAATCACTCGTCCGTCGATGACCAGGCTCTCTCCGATTTTTCGCGAAAGTATTAGCATTGGACCCTCCTTGGTATGCGTGCTTCAGGCTGCTTGGATCGGGTGTTTGATCGCGTAGTTCGACTGGCTCAACACGACTTGCATTCCGATCATCGTGTGTCGGTTGATGACGATGGGGCCCTTCAGGTTCACGGTGCCCGATCCATCCGATTTCAGGGTCACGATATTGAAGACCAGGGCGTCGTTGGGATTCCGGATCTCGAGGTAATCCGCGTCGTCATCGCTCATATCGAGGGCGTAATCGGGCAGGACCAGACATGGAGGCACCACCAAGAAGGCTAGATCGTCTCCATCAGGCACTGAGAGCCAGTGGAAGGGTGCTTGATCGGTTCTGGTAATGAGCGAATAAGTCTTGATTCGCTCAAAGCCCAAAAGGCCCAGAGGTAACTGGACCGTCTGGGTTTTAGTGATCTCGATTTCAGCGACGCTACTCATGGCGAGTGTCCTCAAGCAGTGGCTGTGCCAGTCCTTAAAACAGCCCTAAATCCGATGTTCTTGCCCAGGAACACTCTGAAACGATCCGTTTCTTCCGAGTATTCAGGGGAGTAGCGGCAAAAATGACCGGCACCGTCGATGCTCTTTCCAATTCAACGCAGACAACTGGGGTTTGCGTGGAGCGGTGGCTCCTTATAACAGTGCTTTCGCCGGATGTGGCTGCTGTCCACTGAGGTGCAGGACCTCCTATTGGCAGCAGGTGTGAACGATTGCGCCTATCGGCGCGGCGTGCTGGGGATTTATCGAATGTTTGGGCGATAATTTTCCGAGAAGTGCGTGTTCCGGACCCCGGTGGCTCGATTTGTTCGAGCCTCGAAGGTGCCATAACGTGTTGGAACCGAAGATTCAGGGAATTCCCCTTGTTCGGCAGGGATGCCTGACCCTAATTTGTTTCTGCCAGGGCCCATGGAACGTGGACTTGTGAACCCCGCCAGGGCCGGAAGGCAGCAACGGTGCTTGTTCCGCGTCTGCCGTGGGTACCCTGGCATTTTGTCTTTTTGACCGTGAGGGCGGTTTACGGAATCCGTTCCGTCAGGTCACGGTTCCGTTAGGTCAGAAATTAGTTTTTTTCGTCGATCATCGGAGCGCGAGTCTGGATTTCGAGTTGAACAATGACCGCGGCCTATTAAGCGTCTCTACTTGAAAACGGTTCTCCATTGGTTTCGCCGCGACCTTCGGGTTTCCGACAATACGTCGCTGTGGCAGGCATATACCGAATCAGACCGTTTGGTAGCTGTCTTTTGTTGGGATGACGCGATTTTGCAGTCCCCGGACGTGGGGCCGGCTCGGGTGAATTTCCTACTGCGATCCCTGGAAGCTTTGTCGCGAAATCTCGAGAGTTTAGGGCACCAATTGGTGGTGCGTCGAGGGCCTCCGGAGGAGGTTATCCCGGCGTTGGCTCGCGAGGTGGGTGCCGTTTCGGTGTTCACCAATCGGGACTACGAGCCTTATGCGATGGCCCGTGATGAGCGGGTTCGTGCTGCCTTGAAGGAGCGCTCGATCGGGTTTCGATCCCACAAAGACGCGGTGATCCATGAAGAGCGGGAGGTGCTGACTCGCACTGGCACGGTGTTCAGTGTCTTCACTCCGTATTCCCGTGCCTGGAAAACATTGCCGGTGGCCGGGCCATTACCGCGGATCGGCGCACCCAAGTCGCCGGTGCCATCGCCGCCATCCTTGCCCCTGCCCAATGGCGGTGAGGCGCTGGGCCACCCGTTGGCGCAGAGTCTTTTCCCAGCCGGTGAAAGGGCCGGACTGCAGGCTTTGGAAGCATTTCTGGAGGAGCGCGTCTTCGGCTATGACCATGGACGCAACGTCCTCGAAAAGATTCCAGGCACCTCTCAGCTCTCACCGCATCTGCGTTTTGGGACGGTGGGAATTCGGACGGTTCTGGACCGATTGCAAACGGCCCGGTCCAGCGCCACCACGGCCGCCCGTCTGAAATCCTGCGACACTTGGCTCAGTGAGCTCATTTGGCGTGAGTTCTACATTCAGATTCTGACCAATCATCCGCGCGTCGCAGCGGGGGCCTTTCGCCCGGAGTACAATCAGATCCAGTGGCAGGGAACTGATGCGCAGTTCGAGGCGTGGTGCGCCGGCCAGACCGGATATCCGATCGTCGATGCGGCCATGCGATGCCTGAATGCCACGGGGTGGATGCACAACCGGCTCCGGATGATCGTGGCCATGTTTTTGACCAAGGATCTGATGGTTTCTTGGCAGCGGGGTGAACGCTACTTCATGCGGACTTTGGTGGATGGCGATCTGGCCGCCAACAACGGTGGCTGGCAGTGGAGTGCGGGATGTGGCACCGATGCCGCTCCGTATTTCCGTATTTTCAACCCGGTGACCCAAGGATTGAAATGCGATCCGGATGGAGCCTTTGTCCGACAATGGGTGCCGGAGTTGGCGGATGCACCGTCGGATTCCATCCAAGAGCCTTGGGCCCGCCCGCTGTTGCTGGCCCGAAGCGGATATGTCCCTCCCATCGTTCAGCATGATGTCCAGCGCGGTCGCTGTCTGGCCATGTTCAAGGCCGTCAAGGGAGCGGCGGCCCCATCGATACCCAACGAGGAAACCCACGAATGAAACCGGATTTACAGCCCACCCTCGATGCCAGCGGACTTTCGCCCGCGGAACGGATCCGCCTAGAATACGATGCCCTAACCCGGCAGTTAGAGCGCATGCGGGCTATGCAATATGCCTACAACCGCAAGTTCTTCTCGCTCTTGCTAGTGTCTACGTTGGGTGCCATTGGATTGCTTTTGTGGGACCGTTGGATGGGGTGGTTCGTGATTTGTTTTGGGTTGGTCAGCACCGGGGTTACGGCCTCGTTCTTCCTGCACTTTTGTGACTTTGCTCGAGTTCATGCTAGAGCCCTCGAGGCCCGAATCAATGTGCTCTTGGGTTCGCAGGTCCTCATCGCCTCGGAATTGGAGGCTGATTACTTCTATCCCCATGCTTCGCCTAAGTTGAGTGGGTTCAGCTATGAAAACCCGTGGTCGTTCTTTTCGGTGTACACTCTGCATTTTTGTGCGGTCTGGGGGCTGATGATCTTGTTGAGCGCCTGGAGGCTTTGGGACCAGGTGGATTCTGGAGTCTGGTTTTGTTGGGCTGTTCTTTGGTGCGGATGGAGTGCGGTTAACGGGTTGTACCTGAGGTGGTGGTTCGGTGACTTCAGGGCCGAAGCCCGCATGGCCCGTCGTTTGGCCGAGGCCTACGGCTTGCCTCAGAATCCCCAGTCGTCCGAGTCGGTTCCGCTCGTTTCGGAGCCGCCGGTTTCCTAACTCGGGCGGTTTTCCGCTCTGGCCAAAATGACGTGTCCCGGCAAAAGCTCTTCCCACACCATGAACCGCCGCAAATTTCTCACCGCCGCCACCGTGGCTGGCGCCTCTGCTCTCGTGGCTCCCATCGCTTCGGCCGCTGTTCCGGCCCGTCGGGATGCCTCGGGCAATCGCATCAAATTGGGCATCGATAACTTCGCCGTTCGGGCTTGGGGATGGAAGGGGCGCGAGTTGGTGGACTACGCGGCCGGGTTGCATCTCGATACGCTCTTCATTACGGATCTGGCCGGGCTGGGT
>JAPLUF010000006.1 GCA_026397755.1 Verrucomicrobiota bacterium | reverse complement strand
TTCGGAGTCGCTACCTCCACCGTGCACGGCAAGTTCAGGATCATCTTCCGCTCCGGAGTCGGCTGCCACACGGCCATCACCGCTTCGGAGATCTCCAACGCGAACTCGAGTTCGGTGGCGCTGCAGCTTTCCGGAGAATACTTCAACCGGACATCCGTGCCCTTCAACCGGTGCAGGCGCTCTTGGACCCAACGCGCTCCCTGGATCGCGATGGCCTTAATCTCTTCGCGACTTTTCCCAAACACCACCCGGCGCTGAGCCGGCGACGTGGAATTGTACAGGTGGATGATCACCCGTTTGGCACCCATCAACGACTCGATGGTCCGCTCGATCAAATCTTCCCGGGCTTGGACCAGGACCTGGATGGTCACGTCTTCCGGAATTCGATTTTCCTCGATGAGCCGCCGATTGAAGGCGAACTCGGTGTTCGATGCCGATGGGAACCCGACCTCAATCTCCTTGAAACCGCAGTTCACCAGCGTCTGGAAGAGCTCGAGTTTCTGGGCCACGTTCATGGGCACCGCCAGCGCCTGATTGCCGTCGCGAAGGTCGACACTGCACCAGATGGGAGGCGCGCTCAGCGTGCGCGCAGGCCATTGACGGTCGCGCAAGTCCACCGCCGGAGCGGGGCGATACTTCGTGGCTGGATTCTTCAACATATCCGAAACGGTGGACAGGATACGATGCCCGGGCCGGTTGCGGCAGGAAAAAAGGTTCCCGTTGATTTCACTGAGTGCCGCCTCCGAAAACCAAACTAGCGCCCGGAATCACTCCGAACCCCGAACACGAAAAAACCGCGCTCCCAGATCGACGGAAACACTGACCTGGGAAGGACCCTCCTGAGGCTGGGCGGCGACCTCTTGGATCAGCTCGAAGGGTTTCAGGAGATCCTGCGCAGCTTCCAGCTGGTAGCGCTGCCCTGCCAAGGCCGTCCATTGAATTTGTACACGGCCTTCCGGTTCCAAAGCGGCTTTCAATTTCAGCGCCGGTGCCTCCGGTAAGCGAATGGATACCCCTGAAAACACGGGGTTTTCTCCCGCGGCCATCGGGCCCGTCATGCCAATGAAGCCGGCGTCAAACCTCCGGATCTTCGTGCCAGCGCCCACCTCCAAACCGACCCCGGCGGCGATGCGAAGGGTCTGCCCATGGCGCAAACCACCTAGTCGGCTGCGGGGGATCGCTATCTGGATGGCGTCGGCACTGCTCACCCCTGGTGTCACCACGCCGCGCACCGAATCCGGATTCCAGGCTCGGATCCGAATGTCCGGCACCGAACTCAGCGCCGCATCCAAACGGAACACCCCCTGGCCTAGCGCCACCTCCGAGCGCGGGCGCCGAAACCGGCGATCCTGCTGCTGGGCCAGCACATCACTCACAATAATTCCTATCGAAGGTCGAAACCCCTCGGCGAAGCTCACGCCCTCGGCGAGATCCAACCCATCGACTCCTTGTGCAGCGGAGTCCTCGGCCAGATCGCGCCGCCCGTCGCCCAATCCCGCCAAGGACGACACACCCGGCAAACCGGGCACCTCGAGAAACAGGGACACATCTGAGGCCTGGGACAATGCCAAACCCTCGAGACTGAGATACAAGTAGGTGCTGTCCATCATCACCCGAAGCCGACCCAAATTGCTGGAGCGCCCGGTGAGCGACCCAATGGCCGGAGCTCGCGACATCCCATGGACTTCCCAAGAGGGCGTTTGCGGAGGCAAATCTACCTCCGGAGTCCCCAACGCAGCGGCGGCCACAAGCACCGCCTCGGGCCGACGCCGGATCACCGATTGATCCTCCACATTCCCCTCCTGGTTCACGCAGCGGACGGTCAACGTATCGCCCTCAAAGCGCAGTTGAGTGAAGTGATACACCACCCGGAAGGCCGACTGGAATGCGGAGACTTCGCGGAGCCCGTACAGGACCGCCCCGCCACCGCCGGTGACGATTGAGGTCATGCCCTCGACGGGAATGAGGCGTTCGTAGTTGTGGTCATGCCCAGAAAGGTACAATTGAACCCCATGCCGTTGGGCGATCGGCAGCAGCACCTCGGCAAATTCCCCGCCATCCGGACGCCCATTATAATTGGAGTCATCGATCCGGTGGTATGACGAGGTTTCCCACGGGATATGGGCCAAGACCACCTTCCAAGGCTTTTGAGAGGCGGCCAGATCCTGATCGAGCCATCGCGCCTGCGGACTGTTGGTGCGCAGGCGGTATTGGCTCAAAAAGGGTTGAAACAACACCGCGAAGTGAACATCGCCTGCATCGAAGGAGTAATACGCCTGGGGCACAGTGTTTTCGGACATATGCTCCCCATCTGGAGTGTTATTGGTGGGTGACCCGAAGACCTCCACCAGCGGCGCAAAGCCGTAGTATAAGTCATGATTGCCCCACGTGAACGCTGAAGCACGAGTCCGCATCCAGGGCCGTTGAATACTCAAGAATCGTAGGTCTGCTAAGGCCGGAGAGAAACCGGGGTACACCATATCGCCGGCGTGCATGACCAAGTCGGCCTCGGACCGCATCATCTGGGCTACAACGGCGTGCGGGGAAAAGTCTCCCCAACCGGAATCACCCACTACCTGAACGGTCAGAGGGCCTGCCGCGGGCAAGGTCTGGAAAGTGATTGGCGCCGTCGCGCCACCCTCGCCTTGCTTGCCCAAGATCACCCGATATTGATACCGAGTTCCGGGGCGCAACCCCTCCAAGCGCACCACATGGTTCGTACCCTCGGGGGCAGTCACTGCGGCTTCTTGGATCGACTCCGTCCCATATTCCACCCGAATCGACCGCGGCCACGGCGTCAGGCAGCGGATTTCCGCACGATTGGAGGACACATTCTGCAGGTAAGGAGCCCGAGAGAAATTGGCCAGTATCTCGCCGGTAAAAACAGGCCAGCGAGAATACACCCCGTCCGCGTGCAACTGGAGGGTCACCCAATTGGTTCCCGGGCGAATCAAACCCTCGGCCGAGCCCATCGAAATCAACTCCGGGCTCCCTGAACCGCGCGGACTCGGGATCGCCGTCAACGGCACCGGAGACCCCGGATCGCCAGGAAATCCACGTCGCACCCATTCTCGACCATTCAAGCTCAGCAAGAAGCCGCCCGAATAGTCCACACGCAGGGAGAGCCACCGCACGTCGGCCCCTTCCGGAACCACGAATGCACGCCGCAAGAGCACGCGTTCCCAACCGTTGGTGTTGGGGAACCGGGTAGATTCTCCATAATTGCTCGTCCCAAACCCACCAGGACCCTCCGACCAACCCGTCGCGTCAAAGCCTAGAGTTTGCCAGTTCGCTGGAGCCTCTGCCAGGGCTCCCGCGGCCAGGAATCGCCACCGATCGGAGAGCCCCACCAGTGCGACATCGTCACCCGCCCTCGTCGTCCAAGCCGACAAGCAGAGCACCCAGAACCCGAAGCAACGAGCCCACTTCAACATAATCCGAAAGGCTACCCGCCCTACGCCGCCTCGAGAACCCCAAAACGCCAGAACCGTTCGGCCTGAGCGGCAGGAAAGAAAAACCTCAATTTCTGAAAGGTCTCAGCCGATGCCGACGAAAACCCTCATGACGCCTGAAACGGGCACACGGCAACCGACACCCCGCCCTTCAGGAACAACAACCACAGCAACCTCCAACCATGCACAGCCATCGCCACCACCACCGCTATAGCCTCTCCCTGATCCTCACCCTCCTGGCAACCACGCTGACCACGTCGGAGGCCTACGCCGCCAAAGGCTCCACAGCCAAACCCAAACCGGGAGCCACAGGAAACAATCTGAGCCCCCTGGAGAAAGCCGAAAAGATCGTCAGCATTGGACAAAATATCTTCAGTGCCGCCAACGCGGTCTGGGACGGAGTCAATCGAACGGAAGATTATGCCTATTACACGGCG
>JAPLUF010000409.1:10217-11958 GCA_026397755.1 Verrucomicrobiota bacterium | reverse complement strand
AGCGAATTTTTATCTTGAAATAGTCTCAGAGTAGCGGAAGGGGTTTAAGATATGGTGTTTACAATACTTATCTTATCTCATCTTAAAGATATTATAATAAATATATACTCTAGTATTATTTAAAATCGTAAACTAGAATAAGTATTCTTGAAGATAAAATGTCGAAGCTAGCCTTTCCTAAAGGCTTGGTTCGACAATGAAGCACTTGTGATTCATTAAACCGGAAGAAGAAACCAGTCAAAATCGCCGCCGATTAGTAAAATAATTCTACGAATTATTTTATTTTATTCTAAGGTATTATAGTATTATTATAGGAGTATTATAAATAGTGTAAACCAGAGTTCACAACTTGTTGTCAATTGCAGTTTTCACCCCTATCAAAAAGGGTTGACACGATTGCATGGTTGTAGTTTATAGGCTATTCAAGGTTAGTTGATAGGCAAGTCAATTAGAGTTTATACCGGTTTTTAGAAAGGTACGCCATCATCGTCATCAGCAATAGTTGGTTTTAATTCGGCGGTAATTTCTATCGGTGAATTAATAATCGGCAAATCCAGCGGCGCATATTCATCTGAATTATCAATCACATTTTTCCCTTTAATATATATTGCGGGCATTGTGTTTTTGTTTCCATTGAATGAGTTTTCAGCTTTGATCCTGAATATCAAGCCAGCATTATTGAGGGCTTTTAGTCGCTCGTTGGCGTATGTTTTTGAGATATTTAAATTTTCTGCAATAGCTTGAATACTGACTGAAACATTTTTTATCGGAGTTTTATTTTCATTACAGATGTGCGCGACTAAATAATACTGATCAAGAATTAAAAAGTAGACGCTAATGTCTATTTCGTTTAGTTTTTTATCTTTGATGAGTTGGCGAATTTTTAGGAACGCCAGATTGGGGTACATTGTGAAGTGGTCAGGGGAAATGTTCTTTTTAGACATTGCAGCTAGATTCAAGCTCATTGCGCCCGAAAAGTCAAGTGATTATCATCATTCTAGCCCATCTTGTGTAAAATCCTGTATAGAAATGAATAAAACGCTAGGACAATTAAAATACAGGATAGAAAATAATAAATACTTCACTGCCGATCATGTTCGCGGGGTCATTCGTGAGGTGGGTGAACTCAATGAGGAGGGCCACACGGTCGCGCACCTGTTGGAAGTGGCCCAAAGCAGGGAATGGTTGGGCAAAGTTGACGATGCGGGTTTTTATCCCAGTCTTATTTTTGACCTGCCTCCCGAACCCTTGAAATCGTGCCGCGTTCAAGAAAATCGATTGTGGCTAATGGGTGCGGTGCCAGTTGGTAAAGTCAGGAGTTAACTTTTGCCGCTCGGGAAGGATGTAAAAGTCCTAAAACTCGGTGGCTCCTACGCCCGTTTCCTGCGGTTCCTAGGCCTTAACGGCTGGCATATCCAGCACCTTGGCCTCGATCAGCGCCTCTATGGCCTCAACCACCGCATTGAGTTCCTTTGACCTGCTGGTGAAATCAGCATCTTGGAGGCAGTTCCTCTCAAGCTCGATCTTGGCGGTTCGGGCGGCGCTCAGCAGGTTGCTCAGAGCTTCCGCGGTTGAAGGTTGTAATTTTCCAAATTCTTTTTTCTTACCCAATAAATTTAATTCTATTCTATAAATTAAATCTACCAGTATTTCGTAGCTGCTTTTTCTTATTCTTATCTTCTTTGTTAACATCTTATAAATAGAAAATACACTCCCCCTGCCATATCTGGGAAAAAGATTG
>JAPLUF010000409.1:0-10154 GCA_026397755.1 Verrucomicrobiota bacterium | reverse complement strand
GGGGGGGGCGGGCTATGTCCGTGCCAACCTTTCAATCCGAAGTCAGAAAATCGATAAAATTAAAAACTATACAATAATTAATGGGCAAAAAAACCAGATAAAAAAGAATACACATAGGGCGCTAAAAATATGTTGACGGAGCGTGAAAAATGTTGACGCGGAGGCTGCTGTGTGATTATATGTCATCAGCATCGGTGACGGTGCTTTATTAAAAATGACCCCACTATTTAATTCACTTATAAATAAATATCCCGCTCGCGTAAACAACGATCAAGCCTCAAAGATTCTTGGTTTCAATCCAGATGAAATCAGAATTCTTGTTACTTACGGACATCTGAAACCCATCGCAAAGCCCAAGCAAAATAGTCACAAGTATTTCACCTTGGTTGATCTTTGCGAAAAAGCCATTGATCCAGAGTGGATTACCAAATCTACCGGAACGGTTTATAAGCATTGGAACACAAAAAATTCCAATAAATTGAAACCGTGTGATTCTGAATAGTTAATTAGACTCACCTAAATTGCTTAAAAAGGCTCCCTTTTGGGGAGCCTTTTGTTTTTTCAGATCAGGTTTCACCTGAGAAAACTATTTAAAAAATTGGCGCAAGAGCGTTAGCCCCTGCGCCAAGGTTTCAGCTCCTTTGACAGTCGATTAACTCTGACCGTCTGAGAATTCTTCCAACGACGGGCATTCGAGGACTGCCTTCTTAGCATATTCATGGTGAATGGCCCTGCTCTGGTGACCCATCATCGCCATAGCGAAGCGCTCTGGCATCCCCGCGCTGGCCGCTCTCTCAATCCACGCATAGCGATAAGAGTGAATGACGCATCCGGGCGGAAAGCCTAGGCGCTTGCAGCGACGCCAGAAATCCCCAGAACGACGGTTAGGTTTTTCCTCCCTGATCTTGGGAAACAACGCTCCTTGGCTGGGCAACTTGCGCAACAGGGATTCTAGTTCAGGCCCGATTCGCAGCTTGGCGGTTGGACTGTCAGGATCGAGTTTCGCTCGTCTGTAGATCAGCAGTCGCTTGTTCCAGTCGATGTTGGAGGCTTCAAGGTTCGCTGTGTCACCCTGTGATGCCCCCAAATGCCAGCAGAGTTCGTAGAAGTTTCTCCGCTCAGGGTCTTCGACTGATGCGCAGATCTTTTCATGTTCCTCCCTCGTAATCGCGCGGAAGTGGTTCCAACGGACTTTCGGCCACAAACTTTCGGGGATGAGGTCCTTGTCCACCCAGTTCAGTTTCACCCCGTGATTAAATGCGAGACGGACGTGGTACTGAGAGGAACGCTTGCAACGTCGAAGAACAGCGATGAACTCGTTTGGAAGAGTATCGACCAGTTTCAAATTTTGAACTTGACAGAGATTTTTTTCCGTGAACGCCCTTCGAACTCTCTCCCAACAAGATTCTTTGCGATTTTGGACGTAGGCCTCAAATAAATCCACCCATGTGCGGGCAGCTGCTTTGGGGTCAGCTCGACGAAGGTAGACCATCGCCATTTCTCTGGCTTGGCTTGCGGACTCTTGTGACTTGTTCAACGCGAAGAGGAGTTCTTCGGCGTTTTCCCGGTTCGAGGTCTTCAGGGATTTTTGCTCCCCAGTGACTCGATGTTGCGCATAGAAGCGGTTTCCCCGCTTGAACAGTGTAAATGTCTTCATGACGGATTCAGCTTGGCTGAAGCCCCCAAGACGCGGTTAGCGAGCAGTGGCAACCTACTGGGCAGATAGTCGAGGATAGTTCCGAGAGTTTGCCGTCAACTGACACTTTCACTGACAGCTGGCTTCTTCTTCTTCGGAATCCTCACAAAAAACCCCCGGAAACCCCAATAAAATCAGGGTCCCCGAGGGCTTCTGAAAGTGGTGCGCACGGCAGGACTTGAACCTGCACACCTTACGGCTCTACCACCTCAAGGTAGCGCGTCTGCCAATTTCGCCACGTGCGCGTTGTGTCGTTCGATCCCCAAACTAACTTCGAGATTTATTGAACTCCGAGATCTATTTGACTCTGAAATCTCTTACAATTTCGACGTTAGTTTAGCTTCCTTTTAGCTCAGTCGCCAGAAGTCTCTTTCCGGCAGTGAACAGATGGTCGGGGCGGTGAGATTCGAACTCACGACCTCTTGTACCCGAAACAAGCGCGCTACCAGGCTACGCTACGCCCCGAACCAAACGAGGGCCGGAAAATGGGGAAATGCCAGCCGGGTTGCAATGGATTTCTCCTGAAAAGTGAAATCACCATTTTATCACCGGCTGGGATCCATGTCGGTGGGACCGAAAAAGACACCTTCATAAGCCGCCTAACCGTGAACTATTCCGGACACACCCGCCCACCCGTGGCGATTTTTGGGAGCCCACTGGCACTGAACTTCTTGGCGCTTGGATTGACCCAGGGAGATCGCCCGGTTATAGCAAGCTTGCCAAATGAAACTGAATATTTCCGCGGGTCGTGCCCTCCGGCGTGGCTTTACGCTCATCGAACTGCTGGTGGTGATCGCGATCATTGCGATCCTCGCCGGGATGCTCTTGCCGGCTTTGGCCAAGTCCAAGTCTAAGGCCACCGGCATCCTCTGTATGAACAATCTCCAGCAACTCATGCTCGGATGGCGCCTTTACGCCGACGACAATTCAGACGGAACGGTGTCGGCTCAGGGCGGTGGTGATCGCCGTCCAAACTGGATCGAAGGCAACATCGACTACTCCGCCGACAGTGCCAACGAGCGTTACATCACCAACAGCCCCCTCTTTAAGTACGTCGGTGGATCCAAGGCGATCTTCAAGTGCCCGGCGGACCGCCAGATGGTCCGCGTTGGTCAGTTGAAGGTGGCCCGCATCCGCAGCAACTCCATGAGCCAAGTCTGGGGCAACGGTGACTGGCTCGATTATGACTACAAACCGGACCAAACGAAGTGGCGCAAGTACATCAAGCTAGGAACAGTGGTCCAACCCTCACAAACCTGGGTGCTGATCGACGAACATCCCGACAGCATCAATGATGCGGCGTTTGCAAACATCATGACCGACGCCAACAAGGCCGGCCGCTCAAAGGTGGTCGACCAACCCGCCAACTACCACAACGGCGCGGCCGGCTTCTCCTTCTCCGATGGACATGCCGAAATTCGTCGCTGGCTCGGAGCCAAGATTGGTCAGGCCAAGGTCAACTTCAATGCGACCGGCAACTACGTCGCGCTCGGCGGAGTGATCCCCGCTAGCGACCCCAAGTCTCTTCTGGACGTGGGATGGATGGCCGACAACACCACGGTGTCCGCCCAATAATTCTCTACCAATTCGGCAGGTCCCAAAGAAACGCCGCCGTTCTGGCGGCGTTTCTAATTTTCATGAACCCTCGCACCACCGCCTCGCTGGTCCTGATCGGCACCTGCGCGCTCTGGGCCTTCAGCTTTCCACTGCTTAAGTCCATAGAGCAACTGGGCCAACGCAATGCGCCGGGGAACACCAGCCTCTTCCTCTCCACCTTGCTGGTCGCCTGCCGCTTCAGTTGTGCCGCAGGGTTGTTCCTCATTGGTAATGCAATCCGCTGCCGGTGGCGACGACGGCGCGACAGTGAGAGCCCTCGTTCCATCCGCCCCACGGCTTTGGAGTGGAAGCAAGGCCTTGGCATCGGAATCTTCGGCTCGATAGGGCTCATTCTCCAGATGGATGGGTTGGCCTACACTGAGGGTTCCGTGTCGGCATTTTTGACGCAGGGCTATGCGGTGCTAATCCCGATCTGGATTACCCTCACGGCTCGCCGCCTGCCCGGCTGGACGGTCGCGGGGGCCTGCCTGCTAGTGGGGTTGGGTGCGGCCGTTCTTGCGGGAGTTCGCTGGGACCACTTCCACCTCGGACGAGGAGAGTTGGAGACGCTGGCCGGGTCTGTCCTCTTTGCGGGCCAGATCTTGTGGTTGGAGCGACCGCAGTTCGCGGGCAACGACTCCGTTCGTTCCACCACCATCATGTTCGGCGCCATGGCGCTGACGGCTTGGCCACTGGCCTTCGCCTTGGCTCAGCACCCCCACGATATCGTGAAGGCGGTCAGCTCCATTGAAATCGCCTCCCTCTTCGCTCTGCTGCTCTTCGGTTGTACTTTGGTAACCTTCCCGCTGGCCAATCACTGGCAACCCAAGGTGACGGCCACCCAAGCAGGCCTGCTCTATTGCACGGAACCGGTCTTCACCAGCGTGGTTTGCCTGTTTGTGCCCGGTTGGATTTCCAAGACTACCGGCCTGAATTACCCCGATGAGTTCGTTCACCTGCGGTTAATCCTCGGTGGTTCGTGCATCCTGGCTGCCAATGTTTGGATCCTCTTGCTACCGCCGCCCAAGCCTCTCGATTCTTAGCCAGAACGATCCAATTAAAATCGTTCCGGCTTAGGTCTTGAGCCAAGCCCCGCACCGACGCAGTAATCCCCCTCAACCCTCGACGCGGCTACTTCCAGGTCATGCGGGTGAACACGGGGAAGTGGTCGCTCGGTTGACGCCCTCCCGGGGTCAAGTCCACCACCTCAGACCACGGGATCTCGGCCTCACCCCGAGACAGGATCCAGTCGATGCGGGCACTGTTGAAGGTAGGCTTTCCAAAGCCATTGAAGGAATTGAGTGTTTCATTCTTACGCTGAGCCGCAGCGAACCAGGTGTCCGTAAATCCGATGTCCCGTGTCAGCGCTTCATAGACCGTGTTCCGAGTGGCCACGGCGTTGAAATCTCCCATCAGAATCACCCGCTCGTTTGCAGGAATCTTCGCCAATCGGCTCCGGATCAAGGCTGCCCCCTTCTCACGGGCGGGCTGAAGCGCATGGTCCAAATGCGTGTTCCAAAGATGAAACTCCTTCCCTGTCTGACGGTCGCGGAAGTGAATTGAAGTGACCATGCGTCGGTTGGAGTTGCCCCAGGTGGACGAGACAATGACCTCCGGAGTGTCGCTGAGCCAGAAATGGTCATAGGCCAACGGTTCAAAGCGCGCCCGCCGGTAGAAGATGGCCATAAACTCTCCACGACTACCTCCGTCGCGACCGGTGCCGATCCAGTCGTGTTCAGGAAGGTCCGAGGCCAGGTCACGCAATTGATGATACACCCCCTCCTGCGTTCCCATCAGGTCTGGGGCGTACTGCTTCAGGAGCGTCTGCATGGCCGGACGGCGATCGGGCCACGCCTCCGGTCCCTTGGGGGTCGCGTAGCGGAGGTTGTAGGTCATCAATCGCAACTCATCGCCACCTTTGGCCTCGGCTCGACCGCTCAAAGCCGGAGTTGCTGCGATCAGGGAAAGGGTCGAAAGGAACCGACGGCGGGAATTCATAGACCCAGAAACAACGCCCTCGGCCAAACCTCAAGCAAAAGAGCGCACCGTAAACACGCTCCCTCCGAATCCAGGAGTGCTCGATGGCTCCAGGGGTCAACGGGGCTTTTCGAGCTGGCTCTGGCGGATTCGCCGGGCGCGTTGCCCCCAGGTCGCGGCGGCGGCGGGCAATTCATGGGCGACATGCTCGTAGAGACCGGCTGCTTCACCGGTTCGACCGAGGCGCTCGAGAATCTCTCCTGTGGCACGGGCCGCCTCCGTCAAGAGGTCGGCGGAGAGTTTTTCGCCGGGCAACAAAACCTTGCCCAGTGCGACATCCAAACCCGCCCGGATGGCCCGCTCTAGGAACTCCCCAGATTCAGTGCCACTGCGCAGCTCAGACATCTTCCGATTCACTGCGGCATAGCCCAACCACGCGCGGCAACGAGTTTCAATTCCGGCTTCAGGAAGTTTGGCTGTACGCAGGTAGAGCTCGGCGGCACGGGTGTAGTCGGCCGGATTGAGGGTGCTGAGCTGGAAATGACAATTACCCATCATCCCGAGGGCCGGCGCGATATAAGGGCTGTTGGTGAACTCCAGAACCCGAGTGAAGGCCTCCAGCGCCAAGCGATAGCGAGACAGCGGTTCGCTCCCGGGTTCTACCGGCTTGGCTTGCAGGAGTTCGCCGTAGTGGAAGAGCGCGGCCGACTGAATCTCGGGCGGTGCCGCCTTGTCGTTGATCAACTCGCGGAAATGTTCGGCAGAGGAAGCAAAGTTCTGCAGTTTGCGACCTGCTTCAGCAGCCCACAATTTGGCGCGATACCAGGTGTCGCCCCGCACCGCACGCACCGTGGCATTGGTGAGGATGGCGGCGCTGGCCTGCCCAGCCTGAAGGTAGTCCTGTTGCTCGAAGAATCGGCCCGCCAGCCAGAGTTGGGCAGACAGGGTCCCGGGATCCGTAGGGTTCTTGGCAGCCAATTGAGAGAACTGCACCATGGCCGCCGCTGGATCGCCGGAACGAGACAGCGCGTAGGCTAAATGAAACCCTGCACGCACCGCACCGGGATGCTGGGGATGGGCTGCCAACCACCGCCGCAATTCGGCCACCGAATCGGCCCAACGCTCGTCATGCAACCCGAGCATGGCCAATTCCAACTGCACCTCGGGACGGACCGCGCTCTCCGGGAACCGCACGAGGTAATCTTGCAACAAACTGCGACCCAACTCGCCGGCCCCCTGCCGCGCCAGGGACGATCCCAGCCACAGGACGCTTTGTCCTGCCCGCGCCGCCGCCTGGGGCATTTCCAACAAACGGCGCAGGGCCGACTCGCCGGCCGGCGCGTTGGTGCTGGCGATAGCAGCAATCACCGCCTGCTCGAGGGCGGCCGGCATCCAAGCCTCCCGCTCAACGGGACGCTCGGCGACGGCGGCAGCCACCTCCAGATAGCCCTTCAATGCCGAGGGGGCATCCCCTAACCACGCGGCGGCATCGGCCACCTTGAAACGGGCCACCAGATGATCCAGGGATCCGGCCGGCAGTTGGGACAAGGCCGTCTGAAAACCGCTCAAGGCCTGCGCCATCACCGCCTTGGAATTGCCCGAGAGGGCTTCTTCCCAACGGCACCAAGCCAGGGTCAGGGTGAGAGGTCCACGGACTTCGGGAGAAGGATTCAGCGTGGCGGCCCGTTCCAGTTCCGCCACAGCCCGGGTGAGGCTGACGTGGGATTCTGCGATGGCTGAGCCCACCCGATCGGCACCTCGTCGGGCCAGGTGTTCCCGGAGATGAATCTGCCCCAGACGTAGGCGCAGTGCGGCGACGGAAGCATCGTCAGCCAGTCCAGTGACGATTCCTTCGAGACGTTCGCGAGCCAGCGCTAACTGTCCTTGGGACACCCACCAGTCACTCAAGTTGCGGATAGCATCGCTGCGGAACACCGCAGGAACCGTCGGGGCCAAATTTTCCTCCAAGCGTGCCACCGCACGCGCCCCCTGCCCCGCAGCCAAGAGCAGGCGGCCCAAGAGCGCTGAGGATTCTGGGCGTCGAGCGACCAACCCGTCCGCATCGGCGATGCGCCGTAACTGTTCGGCCGCCGCGATGGCCTGCTCCGTCTGCCGTCCCGCCTCCAAGATGCGGACCTCAAGCCGCAACCGATCCCACTGGGCCTCCGGCGTTTGAGCAAAGGGAGTCGCTGCGACCACGACTTCACGCGCCCGAGTCCAGTTGCCCGCACCCAGATGGGCCTCGGCAGCCAGCATCGAACCCGTCCAAAGTAAGTCTACTGGTTTACCTTGAACGAAGGCTCGTCGGAACGGTCCTTCAGGCTGATCCAACAAGGCGGCCGCTTCTTGTGGTTGAGCGGATCTGAAAAGGGCCTCGGCCTGTCGCACCGAAGCGTGAAGGGCCAACTCGGATCCAGAGAACTGAGCCAAATAGAGCCCGAAGGTTTTCTGCGCCGCGGCATGATCCCCACGCCCCGCCTCGGCCTCCCCTTGGGCGTACAAGGCCCGACGCAAGGCCTCGGGCTTCAGTGCGGAATCGGGAAATTCTCCGGAAAACGCTGTGAACTCGTCGGCAGCGCGCGCATAGGCACCGATCGAGAAGGATCGGAGAGCGGCATTAAAGGCGACCTGGTCCGGCCCATCGGCCGCAAGAACCGACAGGCTCAGGACAGTTCCCACTATCCAGCCCCACCCCCGACTCGATTCCTCGCGCAACCAACGCATCGGCCCACTCTCCGGACGTACCGGCCAACGAGCAAGCGGAGAGCAGTCGCTCAGCAAGGGTCACTCGGGAGCAAAACACCCCCAACTGAAGACTAAAAACAGGACCCTTCCCGATTTCCCCCCAGAGACTATGGTGAGCGGCATGCAGGGGAGTCACGGGGTCACTGGAGTCTGGAAAGGCGGCTGGAACGAAGCGGAACTGAGCCGCTGGGCTGCGGCATTGCGGGCCCAATTGACCGACTCAAGCGTCACCTTGGGATTGGTCTTCTTGGCCCCATCGCTCTTTCCTTATGCCGAAGATGTCTTGGAGGTACTGCGTGTCCATGGGCGGATTCCCTGCCTGGCAGGCTGTTCCGGCGTGGGATTAATTTCGGGCGGCAACGAGTTTGAGGAAGGGGCCGACCTCGTACTCGGGCTTTACCACCTTCCCGGGGCCACTCTGAAGGGCTTCCACTTCGACAACGACGTAATCAACGCCATGGATGACGCGGCGGCGTGGATTCAAAAAACCGGCCTGTCCCCGGAGCAAGTCAATGGCTGGCTCGTTTTTGCCAGCCCGTTCCACCTCAACGGCGAGGCGTGGCTACGGCAATGGAACAAGGCCTACCCCGGCACCCCTGCCGTCGGCGGCTTGGCCAGCGGCGATTTCTCGGCCGAGCAATGTCAGGTCTACTTCAATGGCGGGGTCTATGAGCAGGGACTGGTCGCCGTGGCTCTCTGTGGGGATGTCACGCTCGAGACCGTGGTGTCGCAAGGGTGCACACCCATCGGCGAAAGCTGGACCATTACGCGAGCGGACCGAAACTTCATCTTAGGAATCGGCAATCGCCCTGCCTATTCGGTCTTGATGGAGACCTTCGAGGGCATGAGTGCGGAGGAGCGCAAGAAAAGCCAAAACAACCTCTTCGTGGGCTTGGCGATCGATGAGTACCGCGAAGAATTGCACTGCGGTGATTTCTTAGTCCGCAATCTTTTGGGTGGAGACCCCAAGAATGGAGCCCTCGCCGTCGGAGCCTACCCGCGCACCGGACAAACTCTCCAATTCCAGCGACGCGACTCGGAGACGGCCGACGCGGAACTGTCGGCCCTGCTGGCACAAGCGCGCACGCAATTGGCCGGACGCCCGATCTACGGGGGATGCCTGACCGTTTGCAATGGCCGCGGATCCCGGCTCTTCGGCACCCCAAACCACGACGCGGGCCTCGTACAAGAGCAACTGGGCCACACCGCCATCACCGGCTTTTTCGGGCACGGCGAATTGGGTCCGGTGGCGCGCCAAAATTTCCTGCACGGTTACACCGCCTCGCTCGGACTCTTCGTACCCAAGTCGACGCCCCAACTGCGATAAACAGGCCCGGGACCCGCTCCAGTCAGCCAGCCCCATATCCACCCGAAACGTCCCCGAGAGTTGCCACAGCCGCCCTCCTTCTGCCTTCATCTGCGTCCATCTGCTGCCAATCCCGATTCCTGAATGAACGACGAACAACAACCCCAGTTTGAATCCGCCAAGTCCGAGGTTCAGCGCAAGACGCTGGACCAACGGGAGCAGATGACCGAGCTGATGCGCCTGCGTCACTCGTGCGCGCACATCTTGGCGACCGCGGTCCTGAGGCTCTGGCCGGATGCGTTGTTAGACATTGGGCCGCCCACCGAAGAGGGATTCTACTACGACTTTGAACTAAAGCACCGCTTCACCCCCGACGATTTCCCGAAGATCGAAGAGGAGATGCGCAAAATCACCAAGGAGAACCAAGTCTTCGAGAAGTCGATCCAGACGCGGGCCGAGGCGCTGGCCTACTTCGAGAGCAAGGGTCAGACCTTCAAAGTGCAACGCATGGGCGACATCCCCGAGGGTGAGCCCATTAGCTTCTTCAAGAACGGCGAGTTCGTGGACTTGTGCGCCGGCCCTCACGTGATGCGCACGGGCAACGTGAAGCCCGGGGGCATTAAGATTCTAAAGGTCGCCAGCGCGTATTTTCGGGGCAACGAGAAGAACCCCCAGCTCCAGCGCCTTTACGGTACGGCCTTCAAGAACAAGGAGGAGTTGGACAACTGGCTCCTCATGCAAGAGGAAGCCCGCAAGCGGGACCACCGAAAGATCGGCACCGAGATGGGGCTCTTCGCCATGGATCCGGAATATGTCGGGCCCGGCCTGCCGCTG
>JAPLUF010000402.1 GCA_026397755.1 Verrucomicrobiota bacterium | reverse complement strand
TGTGGACCGGGAGACGATCTTGGCGGCGCTGAAGGAGGGTGGGCAATTGAGCGCAGGGGAGGTGCTGCGGTTGAGGATTCGCCACCTGACCGATGGGGTGGTGCTGGGGTCGAAGGGGTTCGTGGATGAGGTGTTCGAGCGATATAGGGAACGATTTGGGCCTCGTCGCCGCAGCGGGGCTCGCCCGATCCGTGCAGTGCCTCTGCCAGGCCTCATGTCTCTGCGTGACCTCCGCGTCGATGTCGTCGGGTGAAAGGATCGGCTTTTCTGTGGTTTGGCGTATATCTGTCAACTCCGGTGGGGAAATCGACGAAAACTGCCAGTTTGAAAATCGCGGCCCCATGCAGTGCTCCGGTTGGGTGAGTTTGGTAGTTGTAATCAGTGGGTTGTGCTGTGTCCTTCATCGGTGGGCAGGTGTTCAACGAAAATTATACTTCTCCGCATGAAAAATAATCACCGTCCTACAGGTGGGCCTTAAATGCGTTCATAGCCTCAACGTAAGGAAGAAGAGCCGATGTTCGTTGGCGAAGAAAATTCCCCCACAAGGCTGAGATCGCGCCATTTTCAAACCGGTAATTTCCCGTGGTTTTCGAAACGCCGCTGACAAATCCCTGCTGAGATCATCAGCACGACCATGTCTTGACCCCTAAATTCTCGACGCAGATAGTGCAGCCGTGCCGCTGCCAGGTTGCTCCATCTCAGTGGGTCTGGATGGCCCTCAGGCGTTTGTTCGTCTCGAGGGTCGGGCTGCTGCTGAATCAGCGCCCGCGTTCGAAAAGCTCGTTGTTCGGCTTAAGGATCAAGGGGTCCGCAGTGTGGTGTTGGATTTGTCGCGAGCCTTGATGATGGATAGTGGTTTCTCGGGCACGTTGTCCCGCTTGGTGGTGTCCTCTGGAGTAGCCTTCACCCTGTATGAGGCTCCGCAACGCATTCTCGATGGTTTGGAGGATCATGGGGTCCTCAATCAAGTTTCCTTGCTGACCGCCGATCTCTTGCACGACTCGTTGCCGAAAACGGAAGAGGTTGTCCTTGAAGCTGCTTCAAAAGCAGAGGTCTTGAAGTGCTGTCTGGATGCTCATCGTGCTCTGATGGCTTTGAAGCCCGAGAATGTGGCCAAGTTTGAGGCGGTCGAGCGATTCCTCAGCCGGGAGTCTGACAAACTTCTCGGTTCGGCCACAGATCCCTCCCGCTCACTCTGATCGCGAGGTTGTGGGATCTGGTTTTGGTTCCACTCCCGCCTTGGTTCCTGCACTGGTGTGCTCGTCATGCCAAATCGGTTGTGGGGCACGAAGTTGACTATAGAGCCAAGCCTCTACGGGACGGAGGGGCCCGAGCCATCGGTAAAACGGTGAGTAAATCAGTCTCAAGCGAATCAAGGACAGCAGCATGTTGAGACTTGTCCGCAGATTGAAAACCACCTTGGAACCACTCTTGTCGGACCACTCTGTTTCGATTTCTCGGATCGCAAATCCCGCCTGCTTGAGCGAGTAGAGCAGGTTCACGTCGAAAGCGAGGTCCGCCAATGTGAGACGCTCATGGATGATCTCGACGGCATGGCGGCGAATGACCTTGGCCCCACATTGGGTGTCCAAGATGCCCATCCTGAAGAAGAGTTCGACAAAGAGATGGAACAGGCGGCTGGCAAATCGACGGTTCTCCGGTTGGAAATGATGGACGATGGCACCAGGAATCCAGCGGGAGGCGATGGCGCAGGCAACAGAGGGTGTTTCCAATGAACGCACCAGGTCGTGGAAGGCTTTGGGCGGTGTTGCGCCGTCGGCATCTACGTAGCCGATGAGGTCCGCCAAGGGCGCCAGCTTGAGTCCTTCAATGAGGGCCCCTCCTTTGCCGATGGCACCGGTAAATTCACTGTGTGTGATGCAGGGATGACGTTGTTCAGCCTGTTGAACCACTCCCAAGGTGTTGTCTCGACACCCATTGAGCACGACGACCAGACGAAACTTGCCGGCGTAATGCTGGCCGAAGTAGTCGGCGTAGTCTTCCAAGACGGGCCCGATACGGTTCTCCTCGTTGTAGGCGGGGATGAGCAGTAACAGGCTGGGCGCAAAGGCACTCACGGTTGCAAAGTGTTATCAAAGTCTC
>JAPLUF010000097.1 GCA_026397755.1 Verrucomicrobiota bacterium | reverse complement strand
CCCGGCAAACTGACGATTGATGTCCGTCAACTGGGCGTGGATTTCCTGTCGCTCAGCGCCCACAAGCTTCATGCCCCCAAAGGCATCGGAATGCTGTATGTCAAGCGCCGGACCAAGTTTCAGCCCTATGTTATCGGCGGCCACCAAGAGCGCGGTCGCCGTGGCGGCACCGAGAGCGTGGCCAATATTGTGGCCTTTGGCCGGGCAGCCGAATTGGCGATGGCCAGCATCGACGACGAGAACACCCGTATTCGGGGCCTTCGGGATCGTTTCGAGAACCACGTCCTGACACGGATCCCGAACACGGTCCGCAATGGTAATCGCAACCTTCGCCTGCCCAATACGTCCAATATCGCCTTTGATTTTATCGAGGCCGAAGCGGTGTTGCTGCTGCTCGATCAGGCCGGTATTTGCGCGAGTTCTGGATCTGCTTGCACAACCGGTTCGCTAGACCCTTCCCACGTGCTCATGGCCATGGGACTCCCGCCGATGCGGGCCCGCGGATCGGTGCGCTTCAGTTTCGGTATCTACAACACCGAGGAAGACGTAGATCACCTCATTGAGAAGCTAACACCCATCGTCCATCGCCTGCGCGAGATTTCTCCGCTGAGTCCCGAGCATCCGGACAACGATACCTACGATATCGAGGCTGCCCGTCGGAAGCACGAGTTGGAGATGTCGGGTCAGGGCGAGGGTTGAACCCGGTCGGGATAGATTGGATTCACAGGCCGATCCACAGGGTCCATAGGCCAAAATAGCCTGATTGCCTTTGGGTTCGGGGATGGTTTTTTCGACCTCCCCAACCCGCCTCATTGGTTCTGGCAGGCCGGAATGCTGCGACGGTTGTGAAACTGCTTGGGAGCGGGGCTTCAAATCCGATTCGGATTCCCGTGTGACAGCACTCGTTCGGCACTTATGCCTGCACTTCAAGGCTGAGGATCTCGCCGGGCTCAGACTCTGCGAAGACCTCGAACGGGCGACAGCAAACCTCGCAATCGGTAGTGAACCGCTGCTGAGGGATGCTGGTGTCGATCACCAATTCCATGCCCTGCCCGCAGTACGGGCACTGGACTTCTTCACTTTCCTGCATGACCCACCTTGGTCCGGCACTGGCGGCCTGCCAAGTGGGGATCGTTCTCAGGAAGGTTTAAGGAAATTCATTAGCGCTATTCTCAGCGGTTCGGCACGGAACGTGTTTACCCGACGTTCCATTCATGCTGGTTCATACCTTCATTGTCGAATCAGCAACCGAGGCGGTCGGCCTCATCCGGAACAAATTGGGCCCCGACGCGGTCGTGCTCAATGTTCGTAAACTTCCCGCCGAAGGCGTATCGAAGTTGTGGAAGAAACCCAAGCTGGAGGTCTTGGCTGCGGTGATGCCCAAGCCGGGTCAGGAGGGCATCGAGTCGGCTTTAAATTTTGCCGACATCGCCGCTCCGGTCGAGAAGATCGCACCGCCGCCAGCCGCCGTGGATCCGTTGGCGGATTTGCGTCGGGAGATGTCCGAGATACGGGCCGAAGTGCTGAGGCACCGCGAATCGGGCCAGGGGCGTGAACCGGCGGTGGCGGATCTGGGTCATTTCACAGAACTGG
The DNA here is from genome assembly GCA_026397755.1 of Verrucomicrobiota bacterium. Lineage (GTDB taxonomy): Bacteria > Verrucomicrobiota > Verrucomicrobiia > Limisphaerales > UBA9464 > SXXZ01. The sequence goes on along the minus strand of JAPLUF010000097.1, from coordinate 2,664 downwards.
CGGCAGAATCCGTTCTCATCGAACCGTTTGCCACCAAGGCTGTTTCCTATCCCGGCCACTGGCAGATTGGCCCCATTCTGGAGGCCACCGGTCTTCAGCCACGCCATGCCCTCCGAGTGGTGGAACGATTGTGCCAAGACTACGGCGAGGCCGCTCCAGAGGCCCTGGGCGAACAGTTGGCCCTTGCCTCGAAGGTGCTCAAAGGGGAGTGGTTGGTTCCGCCTTCCCTGTCACCCAGCGGCACTTCTGAAACCCATGTCCTCATCGGTCCGGCAGGTTCCGGAAAGACAACGGCCCTGTGCAAATGGTTGGCTCAGTTGGTTTTGGTGGAAGGGCGTTCCGTGGCGGTTTTCCGGCTCGATGGCGAGACGGCCAATACTGGCGAATTCCTCAGTGTGCATGCGGAGGTGTTGGGAGTGCCGGTCCAGCGATGCCTGACCCCGGATTGGCGGTCCGCCGCTGAGATTGTCTTCATCGATCTTCCAGGCATTTCCCACACCGATGGCTCCTCGATGAATAAGCTTCGAGACCAGTTGAAGGGAGTGCGTCCCGCCCAGGTTCACCTAGTGCTCAATGCGGCCTACGAATCTCCTTTAATAATGGCTCAGATCCGAGGCTTTGCACCGCTCCAACCGAACGACTGGATGGCCACACACCTCGACGAGGAACCTCGCTGGGGCAAACTCTGGAATGGGATCATGGGCACAAATTGCCCCCTGAGTTGGATGGGTATTGGGCAGAATATTCCCGGTCTATTTCAAAAAGCCGATCCAGCACGAATTTTTGATCGTCAATTCAAACGGTAATCCGCGGGTTAAAAAACAAAACAAGTACCCGGATGCTTATGGCACTCGGTTTGCTTGAAGGGGTGCAGCGGCGTTGCTTTATGCGAAAGTTCATGATCACAGGTGCCTTGATTGGGTTTGTCATTGGCGGGTTTTCAGGTCTGGCCCAGGGCGCTGGAGGATCTGAGGTTTTTTGGCGTGCGGCGGTTTCGGCCGGCGTCCTTGGCATGTTGATGCGTTGGTGGTGGGGCGTCTGGAGGAAATCTCTTCATGAAGCCCAGATGGTACAAATCAACAAGGTCGCAGAAGCCATGAGCAAGCTCCCGGGGGAAGTCGATCGAGTCTCCAATTAAGAACTAGCCGAATCCTATGCCTGCATCCTCTCCCACCACGAAAGACGCCGTGCCCTTGCGCAAGACCCCGTCTCAGTTCTCCCAGTACAAGAAAATCCGGCCGGGAACACTCAAGGAAGCGGAGCTCATCGAACAATACCTTCCATTCGTGAAGAATGTCGTGGGTCGATTGGCGTTGAGTCTGCCATCCCATGTCGATCTGGACGACCTTTACAGTGCCGGATTGGTGGGTCTTCTGAATGCGGTCCGCAACTACGATCCCATGGCAGGATCCAGCTTCGAGTCCTACGCACGAGTCCGCATCCGTGGATCCATCTTTGACGAATTGCGCCGCCTCGATTGGGTGCCGAGATCCGTTCATGACAAGGCGCGGAAGGTTCAGGCCGTCATCCAACAAATCGAGCAGTCCAAGGGGCAGCCTCCGACCGATGTAGAAATCGCGGCAGCCTTGGGCCTGTCCATGAACGATTACGACGATCTGATGAATCAGATCCGGCCGGCCACCTTTGTGTGTCTGGATGCCGTCAGCGGCAATGAAGACGGCGGCGAAACCGCTCAACATGAGATCATCTCGGACGAGACGATGCTCGATCCGGTGGATTCGACGGTCCGCAATGAAATGGCCCGTCTGATCGAGAATCGGCTTTCCACTCTGCCGGAGATGCAGCGGAAGGTGCTGGCACTCTACTACTTTGAAGACCTTCGCTTGCGCGAGATTGCCGAAGTCTTTGGGCTCACCGAGTCCCGGATTTGCCAGATCCACTCCCAGGCCATTCTTGCGCTTCGGGGTTATCTGCAGCGGATGGTCGCCGATGACCGCTAACAACCGCCTTCCTATCGGCACCAAGTCGAACCCACCTCAGACTCACTTCTCTCAAATATGCTCGTAATCATTGGTTCGGTCATTGTCATGGTTTCTGTCATGGGCGGCTTCATGATCGCAGGCGGCCACCCGGCGGTTCTTCTTCAGTGGTCTGAGTTTATCATCATTCTTGGCTCGGCCCTCGGATCGATGATCACGATGGCACCCTTGAAGGTTCACAAGGATCTGATCGCCCAGATCGTCGGTTGCATCAAAGGTTCCCCGTACAACAAGGCGGCCTACGAAGACATGTTCAAGGCGCTCTATGAGATGTTCATGCTGGGGCGTCGCAACGGCATGGTGTCCTTGGAGCCTCACATTGGAGAACCTTCGACCAGCAGCATTTTCACTAAGTATACGTCATTCTCGAACGACCACCATGCGGTCGCTCTGCTGACCGGAGCTCTGCGACCTCTTATCGACGGTAAGGTGAAGCCGGATCATATCGGCCTCCTCATGGAAACGGAGATCAGCGCCATGGAGCAGGAGCACCACAAGCCCATCGAGGTGCTCTCCAGGACCTCGGACGCCATGCCTGGATTTGGGATCGTGGCGGCGGTGCTCGGTATCGTCATCACCATGGGAGCGATCAATGGACCGGTTGAGGAGATTGGTCACCACGTGGCCGCGGCGCTGGTCGGAACCTTCTTAGGAATTCTAGTCT
>JAPLUF010000360.1 GCA_026397755.1 Verrucomicrobiota bacterium | reverse complement strand
TCCAAGGCCGCATCGATGGCTTTGACCACCGAGTTGCTCTTGTTGGCGGTGGCGATGTAGAGGGCGGCTTCGGCGATGGGGATGCGGGCCTCCGGCCATCCGATGACTTCGGCCGCCTGGCAGGCGGCGGTGGCCAGTACCAAAGCCATGGGATCGGCCAATCCGACATCTTCGGCGGCGTGAATCATGATCCGGCGGGCGATGAACCGGGGGTCCTCGCCGGCATGGATCATCTTGGCCAACCAGTAGAGCGACGCGTCGGGATCGCTGCCGCGCATGGACTTGATGAAGGCGCTAATGGTGTCGTAGTGGGCATCGCCGTCACCGTCATAAACCACCGCCTTCCGTTGGATGCATTCCTCGGCCACGGACAGGGGGATTCGGATTATACCATCGCTCCCGCGAGGGGTAGTCATGGCGGCGATCTCTATGGAGTTGAGAGCCTTGCGTGCGTCTCCGTCCGACACTCTTGCCAAATGTGCCAGAGCCTCGGGCTCAGCAGCGATACGGAGGTGTCCCAGACCGCGTTCAGAGTCCAAAAGGGCTCGTTGGAGCAAATCCAAGAGGTCGGACTCGTCCAAAGACCGGAGTTCAAAGACCTGGGATCGCGATACCAGCGGGGAGTTGATGAAGAAGAAGGGATTGTGTGTCGTCGCCCCGATGAGCTTTACCGCGCCGCTTTCCACATCGGGCAAGAGCACATCTTGTTGAGCGCGGTTGAATCGGTGGATTTCGTCGATGAAGAGCAGGGTGGATTCGCCGGTGTTGCGAAGACGATTGTTGGCTCCCTGTAGAACGCGGCGCATCTCCGCCAAATTGGATTCTACGGCGTTGAGTTTCTCGAAGTGGGACTTCGAGCGCGCGGCGATGATCTGGGCCAGGGTGGTCTTACCGGTTCCAGGTGGCCCGAAGAAGATGAGCGACTGGATGCGGTCAGCATCGATCGCACGGCGGAGCAGGAGTCCCGGGGCCAGCAAGTGCCGCTGGCCCGCGTACTCCTCCAAGGTGCGCGGTCGCATCCGGGAAGCCAGCGGGGCAGCTGACATAGATCGCTCGGCATCCACCGGGAGAGGCCTCAAGCCCTCCGGGTTTGCCGGGCTTGTCACGCCCGCTGCGCCGCCCAATTCAAAGAGATTCGACTGCGACACGGCTCCACAGTAGGGACAGGCTCTGTATGGGAAAAGATCCGGTTGCGAAAGATGAGGTCAAAAGCAACGGCGCAGGACCCTTGCGAGTCCTGCGCCGTTGAAGCAAACGGATCGGGTGAATTACACCAAAGCGATCTTGTCGCCCTTTTTGAGGGTGACGATAGCCTTCTTGTAGTCGCTGCTCTTGCCGGCGGCCTTGGTCATCTTGCGACGGGCCTTGCCCTCGTAGTTCGCCGTATTGACCTTGGTCACCTTGACATTGAAGAGCTGCTCCACGGCCTTCTTGATCTGCGGTGCGGAGGCACGTCGATCGGTCAGAAGGGTGTACTTGTTGAACTTTTCGGTCTGGAGGGCCGCTTTTTCAGTGATGCGTACCGTCTTGATGGTGTCGAAAATGGTCATGTTGATATCCCTTTCTGGTTACTTGGCGATGCGCGCCTCAACCGCCTCGAAGCCAGACTTGGTGAAGACGAGCTTGTCGTACTTGAGGAGGTCGTAGGTATTGACCAGACAAGCGGTCTTGAGTTCCACGCCGGTCACGTTGCGGCTGGCCAGGTAAGCGGCCTTGTCGGTCGCACCCACCACCACGAGGTTGGTGTTGCCATCGAGACCCAGAGCCTGCAGCACGGAAACGAAGTCTTTCGTCTTCGCATTGGCAATCTTCAGATCATCGATGAGCACAACATCTCCGGACTTCAGACGCTCACTGAGCGCTTTGCGGAGGGCGAGGCTCTTAACCTTTTTGTTGACCTTCTTAGAGAAGTCACGGGGCTTGGGTCCGAAGACCACGCCACCGCCGCGCCACAGAGGGCTGGCGAAGGAGCCGGCGCGAGCGCGTCCGGTTCCCTTCTGGCGCCAGGGCTTCTTGCCGGTACCGTTAACGTCACCCATGGTCTTGGTGCAGGCGGTACCGCTGCGCTGAGCAGCGTTGTAGGCGACCACGGTGTCGTGGACGGCTTGGGTGCCACGACCGTCGGCGATCAACTCGAAACGGACATCGAGTTCGCCAGCAGCGTTTCCTTTGGAGTCTTTGATCGAAAGTTTCATCAAGCGTGTTCCTTAGTTACTTCTTTTTGGCAGCCGCG
>JAPLUF010000354.1 GCA_026397755.1 Verrucomicrobiota bacterium | reverse complement strand
CTCTGGGAAGGGTTGGGCTTTCGCGCGTTGCGCGAGGGTTTTTGGTGATCGCCTCCAAGGCTCGCTCCGGCCCGATCCCGCTGCCGCTGGTATGGGCGAGTGGTGGGAGCCAACCTCACCCAAGCACTTCCGAGGTAGGGCGATTTCTCCGAAAGCGCCACGTCCGCAGACACGGACCGCTTTAGAGATGGGTCCCTACCCAGGAGGTCCTCGGGCGGCCTCTGGGGGCCAAAAACCAACTCCGCGGAACCGGGCCTGCGCTCGCTGAGGAGGCTCTGGCGAGGAAGGAGCTTTCGCGCGATGCGCGAGGGGTGCGGGTGTTTGCCTCCAAGGCTCGCTCCGGCCCGATCCCGCGGTCGCTGGTACGGTCTTGTGTGGCCGTCAGTCTTTGCGTGTCAGCCAGCAGCAGCGTTCTTCCATTTCTGGGACTCCCGCGGCTTGGAAGCGGGGGTTTCCCTCTTCGGCCCGCACGGCGAGGGTTTCGATGGCGAAGCGTTCGCCGAAGAGGCTCTCGATGGTGGGGGCGTCGATGGACCAAGGGGGGCCGGCGATGCGGGATTGGTCGTAGGCAAAGGCGATGAGCAAGATGTGGCCGCCAGGTCGGAGCAATCGGTGCAGGCCATCGACATACCGTTGGCGAGAGGTCGGATCGAGGGCCACTAAGGCAGCGCGATCGAAGATCACGTCGATGGCACCGCCGACGAGCTCCGGGTTGAGATTCAAGGCGTCGCCTTGCAGGACGCTCAGGCCCGGTGTCCGGTGGCATTCGTAGGAGGAGCCGCCGGACGCCCGATGTTCGGTTTGGGCCGAGAGTTCGTGCTCTCGGAAGAAGTCTTGGATGGCGCTGGCTACGAATTCGCAGCCGATGACGTCGTGTCCCTGGTCTCGCAACCACACCAAATCCACGGTCTTTCCACACAAGGGGACATAAATGCGGGAGGCCGCAGGAATCCGCTCATGGGCCGCCACCAGCCAGTCGTGGGGATGACCCAGGTGGAATCCGATGTGCCGCTGCTGCCACCGTTCGTTCCAGAATTCGTGCTTCATATCGGTTTTCAGACGGAACTATCCCACACGGGTCCAGTTCTGAACAAACTCGAACTTCCGATTCAGTTCAGATCTCCCAACAGGGATTTTCATCAGTTTACCACCCAACTGTCACCGATCAAAAATTTATTGTTATCGATAACGAAATAGGTTTTTCAGGGTAAAAAACCATATAAAAGGCCGTTTAGCTCGCTTTTAAGAGGATCGCCAGGACGCCAATACAGCCAACCTTATCAGGAGAGAGATCGTCCGAGCCCAGAAGAGTTACGGTGCGTCGAACCCCCAATTATCGGCGATCTGAAAAAAAATGGGGTCCGGCGAAAGAAAAATGATCCGTTTCAGATCCGTTTTGCGCATGTCAGGGATGAGGCCCCAATTGCGGCGGTTGAGCGTGAGGGGTCGAAAGCAAAATTCGAGCAGGTTTTTTCGGACTTCGGGTCTTGAAAAAACGCGAGCGATTCATGGTTAAAACACAGGAACATCTAATTTTATGCACCTAATGAGAGAATCACTAATTCCAGTCCACTTGGTGGGGTCATCTCTTGGCTATCTAAGGCGTAAATATATAACCATGAGACTTCGCTCAATATTGTTTTTTGGACTGCTTATTGGGGCTGCATTTTTCGCGCAACTCTCCGTCCTTCAAGCGGAACCCGCATTAGCAAAAAACCGTGTTCTCGATCTGGATGGCAAAGGCGGCAACGTGGAATTACCGGCGGGCGTGTTCGACTCTTTTAAAGAGGCCACCGTCGAATCGTGGGTGAAGTTTGGGACGCAGGATGACACTCGTTTTTTCAGTTACGGTGGAATGGCAGGCGATATGTGTCTCGGACGAACCTCGAAAGACCAACGTCGAATCCAGTTTTTCATCAACACTCAGTCCTCGGGTGGGCAACTGGACATGCTTACGGTGCCGGACGACATCCGAGTTGGCCGCTGGTATCATGTTGCGGCGGTGTGCTCAACCAATGGGATGCGGCTTCACTTGAACGGAGTTTTGGTGGCAAAGAATGATGTGCTAAAGAGTTTTAATTTGACGACCAATGGTCCAAACAACATCGGGCTGTTGATGCCTTTTGAACAGCTACCCTCGTTCACTGGACAGGTGGATGAGT
>JAPLUF010000127.1 GCA_026397755.1 Verrucomicrobiota bacterium | reverse complement strand
GTGACAGGTTCATTGTTGTTGACGGGAGAGGGCAATGGGCTAGGTTCGTTTGATGCGAAGGGGACGAATCAAGGAGGCGGGGGCGGTTTATCACTGCGTTTCTCGGACCGTCGGGGGGCAGTTCTTGCTCGATGACCTCGCTAAACAACGTCTGGTCGATCTGCTCTTCCCTCTAGCTCAGTTCTGTGGCGTGGAAATCATCACCTACTGCATGATGTCTAACCACTTCCACTTGCTCATCCGAATACCGCCCGTTGATACCTGCATTCCAGACTCCGTCCTCCTCCAACGGGCCGAACTCTTCTACGGCAAACAGGCTTTCCTTCCCTCTCTGGCTAGGGCCGATCTCCAACGCTCAGGCTCCATCAGCTCTCACATCCGCCACTCCCTCTCCAGTCGCATGGGCGATGTCTCCGCGTTCATGAAGGAGTTCAAACAACGCTTCAGCCGCTGGTTTAATCGCCACTCGGGCCGCTTCGGTACTCTCTGGGCAGAACGCTTCTCCAGCACTCTCGTCGAGGATTCCTCTACCGCGCTCCAAACAGTCGCTTCCTATATCGACCTCAATCCCGTCCGCGCTGGCTTAGTCTCCGATCCGAAGGACTACCGATTCTGCGGCTATTCAACCGCTCTAACCGGAAATCTAGTGGTTCGCAGTGGCCTAATGAGCTTCCTGTCAGGCAGGTCTTGGGGCGACGCTGCCGCACAATACCGCTTGAATCTCTTCACCACCGCCGGGATCGCTGGCCACAGCGATAAACAGTCCATCAATCGGGATTCCATCCGAGCCGAATTGGCTCGCGGAGGACGCTTGAGCCTCCCAGAAATCCTCCGTCTCCGGGTTCGTCACCTCACGGCCGGGGTGGCCATCGGCTCAAGAGACTTCGTCAATCAGATCTTCGCAAACCACCGCTCCCACTTCGGCCCAAAACGCCTCGAGGGAGCGCGACCCATCCGCGGCGTCCCTCTGCCTCACCTCAAAACCCTCCGCGACCTCCGTGTTAATGCCATCGGGTGAATGGAATTTGGGTTGGAGCCTTGGAGAACTCTGCAGGTTGAACTTCGACGCTGCTTCGAATGAGGACTTGAGGTAAGCTCCCCGTGTGAGTGATCTCTTTGCTCGGCAGCGTGAAATGGTTCGGCAGTATCCTGAAAACGAATTGGCTCGATTCAGTTTGGGGCGAGCGCTGTTTGATGCCAGTGACTTTGCTGAAGCACGTGAACATTTGGAGATCGCGCTCCGCCGTAAACCCGATTGGATGGTGGTCCAAATTCTTTTGGGTAAGTGCGATCTGGCTCAAGGATCTACGGAAGCGGCCCGATCTGCCTTCGAACGGGCCTTGCAACTGGCTCGCCAACAGCATCATGAGGGGCCCGAGGCCGAGTTAATGGACCTTCTTTCGGGGTTGAACCCAGATGCAACCCATCTAGGATCAGTGAAAATCCCCCAATAATATCGTGAGAATAATTCCCCCCCGCTCGCAGCAGTCTGCTGGCTTTACATTGATTGAACTGCTTGTAGTCATCGCCATCATTGCGATCTTGGCTGGCATGCTTTTGCCGGCGCTGGCCAAGGCCCGCCAAAAAGCCACTGGCATCGCCTGCATCAACAACGAGAAACAGTTGATGGTGGCTTCGATGCTCTATGTCGTTGAAAACCGAGATTTTTTCCCTCCGAATGGCGCCGGAGATCCAACGGTGAATCTCATAAATCCTCCTGCTAACTACGTTCCCAAGTACTGGGTCGAGGGGCGCGATGGCAATAATCTGGTTGATGCATCGGCTTCAAGTCTCATCAATCCGCGGGTTTCGCTCTTGGCGACGTATCTGCCGGCCTTGGGATCATTCAAGTGCCCCGGGGATCGTTACACCGAGATCGTTGATGGTCGTAAGCAGGGCAATCCTCGCACCTACGGTCAGAATCCTTGGGTCAATTGGGCCGATGATGCTCCCTATCCGTCCAGCGCACTCGGAGACGATAGAACCTACCGCAATTTTCGAAAGACTACAGACCTGCTGTCCGCCTCGGATGTTTTTGTTCATGGAGAAATTCATCCTAAGGCAATTTGCCGCCCGTTCTTCGGAGTTAACATGGCGACTGCCTCAGGCGGAGCGTATCACGTGCCGGGCAATTACCACGGGCGCAGTTCCAATTTCTCCTTCGCCGACGGTCATGCAGAATCTCACCGATGGGTCAGCGGTACGTTTAATAATCCAGCTTCGAATGTGGATCACCACAGCGTCCACGCAAGCGGGTACCCGGGAACCGCTAGTCGGCCTGATATGACCTGGCTCGGCGAACACACCACGGTTCGCCGTTGAGGTGACTGTTTGCTTTTGGATCAGGAATGAAACCCATTGCCGATTGCCGGCTCTACACCTTCGTCGATACCTCCTACCTGAACGGGCGTGATCCCGTGGCCGTTGCGGCCGCTCTTTGTGACGGCGGATCAGACCTGATCCAACTGCGTGCCAAAGGACTTCCCGCATCGGAGGTTCTTCGTCTGGCTCGAGCGCTGGTACCAGTGCTACGGGATGCCCATGTCGGTCTGGTGATCAACGACCATCCTGAGGTTGCCTTGGAAGTTGGGGCTCCGTGGGTTCATCTGGGACAGGAAGATTTCTTTGACGCGGGCTACCAACACGTTGGCGAACTCTCCAGCAAGAAGGCCGGGTGCCAGATTGGTTTGTCCACCCACGCGCCGGATCAATGCGCCCGTGCCGTCGCTGCAGGGGCTGACTACGTGGCGATCGGCCCTGTGTTTGCCACCGGCACCAAGCCGAGCGCTCGCCCTGTGACGGTCGATTACGTTCAGTGGGCCTGTGAGAATGTTTCGATCCCGTGGTTTGCCATTGGCGGTATCAATCTTGAAACCGTCGATACTGTGGTTAGGGCTGGAGCCCGATCCATCTGTGTGGTGAGTGCCATTCTCAACGCGAGCGATGTCGCGGCGGCTTGCCGGGAATTTCGCAAGCGATTGCCAGCCTGAAAAGTTGGCCCTGGGAAGGGACAGGGGCAGGGGCTGCCTCGACCCCGGCCTTGAGCGCTTAGCCGGAACGATTTCAGTGGGTTCGGTTGTGCTAGATGCGCCTTCTTCCGCAAGCGTTTCGTTGTTCGCTGGTTACGGGACTCAGCCCGACTACCCCTCGTTCACGCAGTGTCTTGCGAAAGAATCTCCCTCGCCATCACTCCACTCCCAATTGGATCGTTCCGGATTAGGAGGTGCTGCGCTGTGGTGCCGGAGTTGGCGATTTCTGCTCCCCTCGCTTGCGGGCCTGGTTCATCGTGTCACTCATGAACCTGTTTGATCTTTCCGAAGAGGTGGCGGTGGTGATCGGTGCGACCGGAGCCCTGGGTGGGGCCATGGCGCATGCCCTAGGCAAGGCGGGAGCGGCGGTGGCTGTTGTGGGGCGTAATGCCGAGCGCGGACAGGCCTGCGTGGAATCGCTGAAGCAGCAAGGGACTCGGGCCGCTTTCTTCACCGCCGATGCCATGTGCCGCGATGATCTTCGCCGCGTGGAAGCTGAGGTGGCACAGCAGTTGGGGGCGCCATCAGTCTTGGTCAATGCCGCCGGGGGTAATGATCCTAAAGCCACTGTGACGGCGGACCTTCCGTTCGAAGCGATTGGCTTGGATGCTTGGAGGGGTAATTTTGATCTCAATTTGGTGGGCGGAGTCTTGTTGCCTTGCCAGACCTTCGGTCCGGGATTCTGCGCTCGTCGCCGCGGTACGGTGATTAATGTCGCCAGCGTTTCAGCCCATATTCCGCTGTCTCGGGTGGTCAGCTATTCAGCGGCCAAGGCGGCCGTTCTGAGTCTCACCCAGTTTTTAGCACGCGAATGGGCCCCGAGCGGGGTGCGGGTCAATTCTATCACTCCGGGTTTCTTTCCGACTGAGCAGAATCGTCGCCTTCTTTTGAACGAGGACGGCAGTCCCACCGCTCGCGCTCAGGCGATCCTCAATCACACACCGATGGCTCGCTTCGGGGCCGCCCAAGAGTTGGGTGGAGCGGTGGTGTTTTTGGCGAGTTCGCGGGCAGCGGGTTTTGTTACCGGAACAGACTTGCGCGTGGATGGTGGATTCTTAAGCCAGACGCTGTGAATTGCCCTGATTCATCCACTCGGTCCACCTCCATTCGGCGGTGGATTCAAGGACGGTGGGAAGACCCCTCAGCCGATCTCGTCGCAGCCGAGGAACCTCTGGAAATCCGGGTGGAGACCCGCAGCGTGAGCGTAACTCTGAGAACACCAGGCCATGATGACGAATTAGCCGTGGGTTTCTTGGTGAGTGAGGGGTTGCTCCGCGCTCCATCAGATCTCAAAAGAATCCGTCCCTATCCGCGCAATGAAACCGGGAACGTGGTCGATGTTTTCTTGAATGATTCGGTGACCTGCGACTTTGCATCGCTGACTCGGCACGTCTTTGCCTCCTCCAGTTGTGGGCTCTGCGGCACGGCTAGCATCGAGGCCCTCCGGCGACAGTTTCCTTCGGTCACAGAACAATTTCAGATGGACCCTGAGGTGTTGCTGTCACTGCCTCGACAACTGCGTTTGGCGCAAGCGGGGTTCTCAGTCTCCGGAGGGTTGCATGCGGCGGCGCTCTTTAGCCCGAGCGGCCAGTTGTGGGTGGTTCGCGAAGATGTTGGCCGTCACAACGCCGTGGACAAGGTGATCGGTCGACGGTTTCTGGATGGAGCCTTCCCAGCAGGGCCCTCGGTGCTAATGGTCAGTGGTCGCGTTTCCTTTGAAATTGTCCAGAAGGCCCTGGCAGCAGGCATCGCCATGATTGCCGCCGTCTCGGCTCCTACCAGCTTGGCGGTCCAATTTGCCAACGAGTCAGGACAGACCTTGGTGGGTTTCTTGCGTGAGGGTCGCTTCAACGTTTACGCCGGTTCCCAGCGTGTCGGCACAGCGTCCGACGCGGCCGTTCAATAAAACACTCTTGTCTGCCCAGCCTTTGGTCTACTGTGCCAGCATGCGCAAGCGCCGGGAGGCACGTGAACGAGCGGTGCAGTTTCTCTTTCAGCACGACCTGAATCCACCTGAGGATTTGGGATCGGCTCTCAACCAATTCTGGGATGCCCAGAGGATGAGCGATTTTCTTGAATCGCACGGTCCCACGTGGGGCGAACAGGTTCACTTGCCGCCCCCGAGTGTCGAGGAGAGCGCCACGAGACTCTTTGCTGAACGTCTGGTTCGGGGGGTGTTGGAACATCGGGAACAATTGGATGATATCATCCGCAAGCACGCGAAGAATTGGGACCTCCACCGAATGGCGGCCGTCGATCGCAATGTTATGCGTCTGGCCATTCACGAAATGCTCCACCGCGACGACATTCCGCCTGTGGTGAGCATTAATGAGGCGGTCGATGTAGCGAAGAAGTTCTCGACGGCCGACAGTGGCAAGTTTGTCAATGGCATCCTCGATAAGGTCAAAGCTGACCTGCTCCGGCCAGCGCGAACGGCCAAGGAAACCTTAGTCTAGGCCTCCCCAGTGAAACTCGCCGACCTGCACCTTCACACCCATTTCTCCGATGGGACCTACTCGCCAGAAGAATTGGCAGCGCACGCGCGGGCACAGGGCTTGGATGCAGTGGCCCTCACTGATCACGATAGTGTGGAGGGGTGTGAGCGGATGGAAACGGCCTGCACAAAAGAAGGCATCGAGTTCATTCCCGGAGCCGAATTGACCGCCGAAGTGACCGGTCAAGAGGTTCACATCTTGGGGTACTGGATGGATCTCTCGTCCGAGCGGCTTCGGGTGGAGTTGCAACATTTTCAGGGAGTCCGTCAGCAACGAGTGCGCGAGATGGTTACCCAACTCAATGACAACGGTGTCAACCTCAGCGTGTCGCTGGTGTTGTCTTTGGCTCAGTGCGAGGCTCCAGGGCGTCTGCACGTCGCGCGCGCCCTCGTTCAACAGGGGTTCGCTCGTGATCATGATCAGGCTTTCGACAAGTTCCTGAAGCGGGGACGCCCGGGTTTTGTGCCCAAGGCCCGCATGAATGCCCAAGATGCCGTCGAGTTGATTCAGGAGGCCGGCGGAGTGGCCGTGCTGGCTCACCCGGGGCTCTATCGCAACGACAGCCTGATCGGGAAGCTCAAGGACGCCGGTATCGACGGTTTGGAGTGCTGGCATACCCGACATTCTCCGGAAGTCAGTGAAAACTATTCCCGCAAGGCGGCCGATCTCGATTTGGTAGCCACAGGAGGTAGCGATTGTCACGGCATGGCCAAAGGGCAACCCCTCATCGGCCGGGTAAAGCTGCCCTATCCTCAGGTCGAAGCGTTGCGTGCCCGGCGTTCCCGAAGAGTTTCGTAGCGAATACAGACCGACCCCATGGGATTTTTCGACAAACTTAAATCTGCCTTCACTAAGACCGCCACATCGTTGGCTCACGAGATCCAGCGGATTGTTACCCGATCTCCGAAGCTGACGGCGCAGAGTATCGAAGAACTCGAAGCGGCCTTATTGGCGGCCGACCTGGGTCTGCCCATGACCCAGCAAATCTTGGCTGCGGTGCGTTTGGCCTTCGAAACTCAGGGAAAGTCCGGTTTGGACTTCGTCGACATCGCCATCGATGAAGTCGAGCGGAGTTTGGGAGGCATGGATCCGGCACTGATAGCCCGGCCGGATGGCGTAACGGTGGTGTCGATGGTGGGCGTGAATGGAACCGGAAAAACGACCACCTGTGCCAAGTTGGCCAAGCGTATGGCCGAGCGCGGAGAGCCGGCCATCCTGGCTGCCTGCGACACCTTTCGCGCTGCCGCGATTGAGCAGCTCCAATTGTGGGGAAGCCGATTGGAAATCCCCGTCATCGCCGGTGCCTATCAGGCCGATCCCGCGGCGGTGGCCCACGACGCCGTAGTGGCTGCACAGGCCCGTAATGCTCGTTGGCTCTTCATCGACACGGCCGGTCGGTTGCACACCAAGCACAACTTGATGCAAGAGTTGCAAAAAGTGCATCGAGTGGTCGACCGCAAGCTCCCTGGGGCGCCGCATGAAGTGTTACTGGTGCTGGATGGTTCCACTGGCATGAATGCAATGGTCCAGGCTCGGGAATTTCATAAGTTGGTGAAGCTGACAGGCCTAGTCATCACCAAGCTGGATGGTACCAGCAAGGGAGGCGCGGTTGTGGCCATCCAGCGGGAGTTGGGCATTCCGGTGAAGTTCATCGGAGTCGGCGAACAGGCCGCCGACCTTCAGGCTTTCAATGCCCGGGAGTTTGCCGAGGCCTTATTTTCGGCCAAGGGCTGAGCTCTTTTTGAGACGGATCCATGACTCCTGACGAGCAATTCATGGTTCAGGCCCTGAGGTTGGCCAAACGGGCTTACGGTCAGACATCGCCGAACCCAATGGTAGGAGCCGTCTTAGTTCAGGATGGCGAGGTGATTGGCCGCGGATGGCATCATCAGGCGGGGGCACCGCATGCGGAGATTGAAGCCTTGGCCGATGCGGCTCGTCGCCAGCGGTCGGTGTCTGGCGCAACGGTCTACGTCACCCTGGAGCCCTGCTGTACTCACGGGCGTACGCCTCCCTGCACCGAGGCGTTAATTAGGGCGGGGGTTTCGCGGGTAGTTGTCGCCGCAGTGGACCCCAACCCTCGCCATGCCGGCCACGGTTTGGTGCTGCTGCGGGAAGCGGGGATCACGGTGGATTCCGGTGTGCTTGAGGCTGAATCCAACCGGCTCAACGAAGCGTTCAACCACTGGATAGTGCACCGGATTCCCTGGGTGACGGCCAAGTCGGCCATGACTCTGGACGGCAAGATCGCCACCGCTTCGGGCGAATCAAAGTGGATCACCGGTCCGAAATCGCGATCCCAGGCCCAGCGTTTGCGCCTGGGTGCCGACGGCGTCTTGGTCGGCGTTGAGACGGTTCTGGTAGACGATCCTAGTCTGACTGTGCGGACTCAGCCGGGGTTTCGCCGACCGGCGTGGCATCCCGTCAAGCTGCGGATCATTCTCGACACCCGGGCTCGGATCCCCCTGGGGTGTCGCCTGGTCTCCGATGATGAAAGGGCCAGCACTCTCGTGGTGGT
>JAPLUF010000126.1 GCA_026397755.1 Verrucomicrobiota bacterium | reverse complement strand
TGTTTGGTACCAACACCCACAAATCCTTCATCCCCGCCTCCAATACCAAGCTGTTCATCGGAGCCATGGCCCTGGACCAACTCGGCCCAGAAGCACGACTGCACACACCCGTGCACGTGAGCAACCCACCCGACGCCGAAGGAGTACTGCACTCCGACCTGTGGATTCTCGGCCAAGGCGACCCCAGCCTCGGCACCGCACCTCGATCCGAAACCAGAGATAGCCGGGGCACCTGGGATGAAGCCCTCGTCCCCTGGGTGACCCAGTGGCAATCCAAAGGACTAAAACGCATCATCGGCGACCTCGTCCTGTGCGATGCAGCCGTGCGAACTCCCGAATACGGACCCGGATGGGATAACCAAGATCGCGCCGAATGGTACGGCGCACCCGTCTCAGCCTTCGTGGTCAATGACAACACCTTCCGCCTGGTGGCCCCCGCAGCCCCACCCGGAGCCACAAACATCCCCTTCCACACTCATCCACCCCTCCCATCCCTCGCCGTGAATTGGCGAGTGCTGCCCGGAACCAACGCCACACACCGCATCCAATACGAGCGCCGATTGCCCGGCGGACCCATTGAATTCCGCGGCCGCTTTGCCCCCGGCACCAATGGTTGGTCGGCTGAATTGGCGGTGGCAGACCCCGCCCAAGTTTTCGGAGAACTATTGAAGCGCACACTCGAACGCCGAGGCATCCCGGCTTCGGGATCGGTTCGGGTGGTCCACGCCACCAACGGAGGTCCGGCCATGGAGTGGGATCATCAAACTTCCGATCCACTCACCCGCCGTCTGGCACTCTGCCTCAAACCCTCGCAGAACTTACATGCCCAATTGTTGCTGACCGAAATAGGCCGTCAGGCGGAAAGAGAGGCGACTCCTCGAACAGCCACATCCACTCCCCGTCGGCACGACGAATGGGGGCTAGTCCAACTGCCAGAATTCCTTACACGAGCCGGAATCGACAGCGACTCCGTGCGACTAGAAGAGGGATCCGGGCTGTCCCGAACCAACCGCGTCACCCCGGCCGCCACCGTGGCATTGTTGCGTTTTATGGCTGCCCATCCTCAGCAGAAAGCATGGAAAGAAAGCCTACCCCTAGGCGGCGTGGACGGAACGCTCAAACACCGTTTTAAGACGGGCCTTGCCCATCGCACAGTGCGAGCCAAGACCGGCAGCCTGCGCGGCGTCCACGCACTGGGCGGTTATGTGACCACGGCCGCCGGAGAAGAACTCGTTTTCGCGATCTACGCCAACCAAGCCCAAGGCGACCCTCTCGTCCGTGCCCGGATAGACCGGTTCGTAGAAATTCTCGCCAGCACCCAAAACTCAGTGAATCCAGCGCCCGCCTCCGCCACACCGCCGCGTTGAGCTCTCCCAATCACCAGTCGAAGTGCAGAGTACAGACTTCGGCACTGATCGAACGAAGTTGCAGTCGCGAGGCACCACGAATACGGAAAAACCGAGCCACGGTAGACACAGGCACTTCGATGCGACGTTGATCTCCGTCGATCGAGTAAGCGGTTTCCTCCACGAAAGCGCTCCGAAGATCGACAGAAGACTCGAGGATCGGTTGACCCGCAGGCGGCTGAGCAGAAGCCTGAAGAATCAACCAAGCCGCATGACTCGAAACACGGGTCACGTAGCCCCGGGTCCCAGTGGCCATTGCTCCGTCGGGCAGCCACTCCTGATTGCCCGGTTGCCCAACCCAGAGATCACGAGTGTCAAACAATGCACCGTACTTCGGTGGCGCGTTGGTGTCGGAGGTGTAAGGCCCTTCCACCGCGTATCCCACACCAGCCAGTTTCCACTGACCGTCCCGGTCGAGCAGGAAGGCGCCCGAGCCAGAATCGCCGCCGGAATAAATCGCTTCATCGGCACCGGCCGACCCGGAAAAATCAAAAACCAGCAACTCCCCCGCGGGCGACTGATCAGCCCCAACCAAACCCTTCACGGTGTTGGTACCCCAGCGCTGCGCACCATCATAGTCGCCCACCCACCAACCACGCCCCACCACGGCCTCCCCACGACGTCCACCACGGCCAAACAACATCAGAGGGCGACCTGCCTCGTGAGCACCTGTGTTCAACGGTGCAAAGTCCGCGAAGCGACCCGCCACCGTGAAGACATTGAAGTCGGTGCCAGGCCGGTTGGTCAGGGCCACAGTTCGGTAGTGGAGGCCGCGAAACTCAAAGGCATCGCCCGGAGCCCCACCCAGGTGGCGAGCGGTGAGAAATTGGCGAGGCCCAATGACCGTTCCCAGCGCGAATTGCCAACGTCCCTGCCAATGCCAACCACTGGCTTCGAGGGCCCCAGAAGGTGGCGCTGTATTACGCGCCGGATCACCTGAACCAAACACGATGATGGCACGGGCCACCGGCAAGCCGAGGCCGCAGCAGAGGATCCACGCCCCCAAAATTGCCACGAACCGCAGCCGCTCCAGTTTCATGAATCCGAGGGATTAACCGGACGATCCTTCCGGTTGCGTTGTTCGAGGAAGAAGCTCTTGAGGATGTGACGGCATTCCTCCTCGCGGACCCCGGGCGTGATCGCACTGCGGTGATTGAGGGTGGGAAACTGCAGAAGATTCATAGCCCCCCCGGCAGCGCCTCCCTTGGCGTCGGGGGCACCGAAGACCACGCGGGCCAACCGGCAATGGACAATGGCCCCAGCACACATGGGACACGGTTCTTTGGTCACGTAGAGCGTGCAGTCGGTCAGACGCCAATCGCCGACGGCTTCCTGGGCCATGGTTAAGGCCAGCATCTCCGCGTGCGCGGTCGCATCCTTGAGGAGTTCCACCTGATTCCAAGCGCGCGCGATGACCCGGTGTCCGCGAACAATGACCACTCCGACGGGCACCTCTTGGGCCTCGTAGGCCTTGGCCGCCTGGCGCAGCGCTTCACCCATGAAAACGCGATCAATCTCTGGGTCCGGGATGTCCGGTTGGGAACGTGTTTCCATGGTTAGGCGCGACGCAGGGGGCTGCTCTGTTCCAAGGTCCAGGTGGAGCCTCCCTCTTCGTGACAGTGAGCGTGGGCTGCAAAGAACCCTCCACGATGGCTCCAGAAGAGGGGCCAAATTTGTTCCCGGTCGGTCTCAGGCAAATCCAACAAGGCCAATTCAGCACGACTGTAGAATCCGAAATCTCCTTCCCGATGCGGGGGCGGAACGCGTTGCAGGCGCGGCCTGACTTCAAAGAGAAACATCAGCCAGTGAGTCTGTCCCTGATACCCATATTCGCTAATAAGACCGCTCAGGTGCAGGTCCGCTGGCGTGAGGGAAACGCCCGTCTCCTCCAGAGCCTCACGGCACGCGCAGGCGTAGGGAGATTCCCCAATGTCGGTCTTCAGTTTGCCTCCAGGTGGACTAAAAAGTCCCCGGTTGGGATCCTGAGCTCGACGCAGCAGTAGAATGTTGTCCCGCTCGTCAAAGCAGTAGAGGAGCGTGGCAATTTTGTAAGGTAGCGGCACCGAGCTGACTAAAGCCCGAAATCGTCCTCAGGGAAAGGGCTCTGACACGGGGCTCTAGACGATCGCGGACGGAAACATTTTTTCGCCCAAGCATCGACTCACGAAGCAGTTTGAATCAGGCAATGCGCTCACCCCTCCCGAGGATAGGAAGAGCCCGAAGATCGATCAGCGGTAAACCGTGACCGCCAAGGCTGAGATCAAGGCTCCCCAGACAACACCGGAAATACCCAGCAGGCGCACCCGCCCTTCCGATTGCGTGCACCAAGCCAGCCAATCCCTCACCCGCCAGGGCGAAACGGCCACCCAGATGGCCAAACTCACCCATCCGTACATCCAAAGGGTCACCAAATACCGCCACGGGCTCGGGTGCCACCGTTGGACATTCAAGACCACATCCGCGACAAGACACAGCACAATGGCCAATCCCCGCACGGCCAAATAATCCCGGACGACAAAGCAACTGGCCACTCCAATAGCAATCACTCCCCCCAACAGGAACGGTCGGAATGCAGCAAAGTCGGAGATCTCCGAGTTCTGCAAGTTCTGTTCGAACCAGACGCTTCCCAAAAGCATGAGCACCACCCCCACGACCGTATTCCGATGGAACCCCCGCATCCAAGCGGCACAGGAACCCGGCCGGAACACAGGCCAAAGGTGGCCGAGAAAACAACCCAGGCCCAGTACCAGGGAAACTTGCGACAAGGTCAGCGATAGATTCATCGACGAATAAGCTTGGAGGATCAGGCCACCCCTACCTAAGCCGGAACAATTAAGTGAAGAGGCTTTCTAACTGAACCGTTCCGACCAAGGCGAGGGTAAAGAATCGAGCCGGTCTACCCGACCCGAAGAGCGGAACCGGAATCCCACGCACCCCGTCGCCCGAGCAGCGGCTTGCCTCATCTCAGCCCAGTTAATCCAAGAGCGGGCGCATCTCTTCGAGGATCTGAGGCACGCGAACAAAGGGGTCCTCCTTGAATTCGTACTCCAAGACGACAAACCCCTGATACTGGGCATCCCGCAAGATCTTGAACGTGCGGGCATAATCGGCCTTCTCCACGGCGGACTTGCCGCCCACGTGCACCTTCCCCTTGAACTGAACGTTCACCGCCCACGGCGCGCACAACGCCAACTCGCGGTAGGGATCGGTGGAATAAAAATTACCCGTGTCCAAATTAATTCCCACCCAGGGACTGCGGACGGCCTGAATGATTTCAACCAAGGATTCAGCGCGACGAACGATGCCCCCGTGGTTTTCCACCCCGAGAAAAAGTCCCGCCTTGCCCGCTTCCTCACCGCATTCTTCCAACGCGGCGATGGCCAGTTTGACTGCCTCAGCCTCCGTGGTTCCGTGCGGACCTCCGGTAAATACGCGAATGTGCGGAGCACCCAAAATAGCAGCCTTGCGAATCCACTCCTTCACCGAGGCAATCTCGGCATTACGCTTCTCGCCCAGGGGATGACAGAAGTCGTTGCCCACAGCGGTCCCGCTAATCGTGACTCCGCGCAAGTGAGCGTGGCGACGCACGTCCCGCAAATACTCATCGGTCACCTTTTCTGGAAAATAATAACTAGTCAGCTCCGCCCCCCCACAGGCGTGATCGGCGCAATAGTCTATGAACTTCTTCATGTCTATGCGGGCCGGGCTACCGTCCTTGCCTGCCTTAAACTGATCCCCAAACGAATAGGCCGCCAACGACAACCGCAAGCGCGAACGCGAGGAACGCACAAACGGCTCGACCGCCCGCAGCGGGCTCATCCCCAAAGCACCGAGGGATGCGGAAGAGACAATAAACCGGCGGCGGCTCAGCGAGGTGGACATGCTGGCAACGCTAGAGGATGTGCTGGGAATGCGGCAAGGCTGCTGTGTCATTGATCCCGGGGCAATTTCGCTTCGGTACATACCTGCGATCATCCGGGGTCCAAGGGCACTTTCACTCAATGCGCCCCAACCGGGTGTTGTCCCAAACCGGTTCCTCCGCAACATTGAGGCATGGATCCTCGGAACTTTCCCGGATGGGCCGAGCTCGTCCGCCGACTGCTGCCTGTGCTGCTGCTTGGTTTGCTGGTCATCGGGTGCTCTCCCGAATCGCCACCGCCCACGGCGGAAGAAACCCGCAAGGTGCTCAAGGATGCGGGAGAACGTATCCAACAGGGGGCGGCCTCGGCCGCTGCATCGGCCCGGGAAATTGCTCGAGAAGCCACCCACACGGCCGAGTCATTGGCCCAGCGCGCTGCAGAAGAAACCCGCCGGGCCGCCGAAGCCGCCGCCCACAGCCCAACCGCACAGCGACTCAAAACCGCCAGCACCAATGCCTTCCAGCAACTCCGAACCCAGGCCCAAGCCAGTGCCACGGCGGCCCGTACCCAGGCTGAACTGGCCTTCAAGGACGCTTCGGAACTCGCGACCAAGGCCGCTGTAAAAGCCGAAGAACAGGCCCGAAAGCTGGCTGAGAAAACTCGGGAAACCCTCGGCAATTCCCCACCCAAACCGTGACTCGATCAGGTCTTCTTTCATGGCATCACCCAAAATCCAGGTCTGGTGGGCGACATCGCCGACCGGGTCGGTGTGATGGACGCTGGGCAGATCGTGGAAGAGGGCACCGCCCTCGATGTGCTTCAACGCCCATCGCCCCCCACCGGCTGACCGTTCCACCTCCGCACCCCCGCTGTCCGGTCGTACAGCCCCAGTGCCGCGTCGAAGCTCCCGTCCTGCGGGATCTAGGCAAGGGTCGGCGTGTCGCCTGCCACCCAGTCTAACCGACCCCTCAAAACCAGCAGTTCACCCCAGAGCACCCGCATTCGACCCCAAAGGCAGGGTTTGAATACGGATTCTGTTTACAGTCGAGGGCAATGAATCGGTCTCCCTCCATTGCCCAATCCGCCACAGTTCTGGCTTCTGCCGTCTTTTGCCTGCAGTCCATCTGGACTGAGCAAGCCCAAGCCCAAGGCTGCGTCGCCGTCCGCGGCGGCGGCATGTGCACCATGAACCACGCGGGCATGGGAGAGGACGCCGCCGAACACGGCCCTTGGCTGGCCTCCGTGGGCTACCGATTCTTCAAGTCAGATCGTCACTTCATCGGTGGCAATGAATCCCGGAATGCCGCCGGACTCGATCGCTTCCAACAAGGCACCGAAGTCATCAACTACTCCCAGTTTATCGACACCAGTGTGACCTACCAATTCAGCCCGCGTTTGTCCGCATCGCTGGTCCTGCCTTGGGTGCATCACATCCGATCAGCCCCGTATGAGCACAGCGGTGTCCGACGCGAAACCGGGTCCACAGGCATCGGCGACGTCCGGGCTGTAGTGGGCTATTGGCTCTGGGATCCGAAAACCCAGCCCAAGGGCAACCTTCAGGTGAGCCTCGGTGGCAAGGCGCCCAGTGGCGACTACCAGGCCGACGACACGTTTTTCCAGGACCAGGACCCCACCGCAGGCGTCAATATCCAGCCCGTCCGCCGCAACGTCGATCAGTCCATCCAACCCGGTGACGGCGGCTGGGGTGTCAGTTGGGAACTCAACGGCTACCGCGAGTTGACCAAGGGCTTCTTCGCCTATGCTCAGGCGTATTACCTGTTCAATCCGCAAAATGTGAATGGTGTGAAGAATCCCACCGCGCGGAGCGATGCGGGCCCCACGATTGCGGGCAAGAACATCGACAACGGCATGTCGATTACCGACCAGTACATGTTCCGTGCGGGCTTCTCCAAGGTGGTCAGCGAGAAGCACAACCTGTCCGTTTCCCTGGGTGGGCGCATGGAAGGCATTCCGGTGGAGGACCTCAACGGCAATGCCGGTAATCAAGAAGGCTTCCGACGTCCGGGTTACGCCATTGCCATTGAACCGGGAATTAACTGGATGCCCGGGAAATGGAATGTGGCTATCACGGTGCCCTGGCGTCTGGAAGCCCAACGCGAGCGCAGTTACTGGAACCTCCAAAAGGGAACCCGTGGCGATGCCGCCTTCGCGGACTATCTGGTGACCATTTCGGTCTCACGGTGGTTCTGATCAAACCATCGTTCTGAGCAGAGAACACTAAGAGCCTGTCTGTCAGACAGGCTCTAAGAGCGGGGATGCAGTTCACTGCGTCCTCGCTTTTTTGCACACGGAGCGGCCGAGTAGATTACTCCGGAACCACGAGGGTCCCGGCACTTTGAATGTCCACCCGGCTGGGCACCTCCGAATAACTCAAGACGGTCAGGTCGCTGAAGGTGGCTTCGAAGAATCGCCGGAACGCCAATCGAATGTGCGGTCCGCACAAGACCACCGGAGCCTGACCCGAGGCCAGCAACCCCTGGATCATCTTCGAAAGACTCTCCACCAAATGACGAGCCAGGCGGGGCTCCAGGAGGAGGGCGATTTCCGTCTGCGACTGCCTCACGCCCTTGGCAATCTCCTGCTCCAAACGGGGATCCAAAGTGATGGCCTTGAGCACCCCACGATCGTCCTGGTAAGGCTTCACAATCTGCGGACCCAGCGCACGACGCGCGTGTTCGCTGAGCTCATCCGGGTTCTTGGTAACCCCCGCAAAGTCACTCACCTTCTCCAGAATGCTCGCCAAGTTCCGGATGGAAATCCCCTCGGCCAGAAGGTTTTGAAGGATGCGCTGGACCTGACCCACATTGAGTTGGGCGGGAATCAATTCATTCACCACGGTGGAATGCGTGGTCTTGAGATGATCGAGCAACTGCTGCACATCCTGCCGTGAAAGGATCTCATGGCTCTGATGCTTCACCACTTCGGTGAGGTGGGTGATGAGCACGCTCGATGCATCGACGACGGTGTACCCGGCGATTTCGGCTGACTTGCGCTCCACTTCCGTGATCCAGGTTGCCGGCAATTGGAACACCGGTTCGGTCGTCGGAATCCCCTTGAGCGTCACCCGGCTGTTAGTGGCGTTCATGGCCAGAGAATAGCCCGGCATGAGGCTGCCGGTAGCCACCGCATTGCCCTTGAGTAGGAACCGGTATTCGTTGGCCCCGATTTGAAGATTGTCACGAAGCTTGATGGGAGGGATGAGCAGACCCATTTCTTGGGCGAACTGTCGACGCACGCCGGTGACGCGCTCGAGCAAATCGCCCCCCTTCCGACTGTCCGCCAGGGAGACCAGTCCAAATCCCAGCTCAATGAGCATGGCGTCCACACCCAAGAGGTTCTCCAGCTTGTCCACGGCAGGCGCGGCGGCACCCGCGGCACCCGGTGCCGTGGCGGCTGCGGATTCACCCGGCTTGGCGGCTTTGCCGTCCGCCTTGCGCGAAGCATCTGCAGCCGTTGCAGGCCGGTTCTTGATATTCTTACCAATGAACCAAGTGAGGACCGCGAGAACCAGGAATGGGAACATCGGCAACCCTGGAACCAACGCTAGGAACGCCAGCATCCCCGAGAGGATGAGCAACGCCCGCGGGTACGCCGTGAGCTGACGCCCCAATTCTTCGCCCAAGTTATTCTTCGACGCGGCCCGTGTCACCAAGAGGCCCGCCGCCATGGACGTGACCAGGGCCGGAATTTGCGAAACCAGGCCGTCACCGATGGACAGCAGCGTGTAGCGAGAGAGCGCCTCGGTGAAACTCATACCCCGCTGCGCCATGCCGATGGCAAAACCGCCCACGATATTGACCACGGTGATGATCACCGCCGCCACGGCATCGCCTCGAACAAACTTCGAAGCACCGTCCATGGCTCCGTAGAAGTCGGCCTCCTGTTCCACCTTACGCCGGCGGGCTCTCGCCTGCTGTTCATTAATGATCCCAGCGCCCAACTCGGCATCGATGGCCATCTGCTTGCCAGGCATGGCGTCCAAAGTAAAACGGGCGGCCACTTCAGCGATGCGGCCTGCACCCTTGGTGATGACCACGAAATTGATGATCACCAAGATGGCGAAGATGACGATGCCCACCACGTAATTGCCACCGACGACAAAGTTACCAAAGGCCTCAATGATATGTCCGGCATCGCCGGAGATGAGGATCAACCGAGTGGTCGCCACATTGAGGGCCAACCGGAACAAGGTGACGAAGAGCAACAGGGACGGAAATACGGTGAACTCCGACGGATCCTCGGTGTAGAGGATGACCAGCAAGATGAGCAGCGACGAAGCGATGCTGACCGCCAAGAGCAGATCTAGCAGCAGCGGCGGCACCGGCAGAATGAGCAGCAGCACCGTGCCAAACACGCCCACCACCAACCAGAGGTCCATCTGGCTCAGCCGAACCAACCAACTGTCCTTTGTTTTCGTCATCGAGTCCGTTTCAGAACCGGCATAAGCAACTCTCGATCCAAGTTGTTTATTGGCCGTATTTGCTGGGTTTTATTGATTTTTTAACTCCTGATCCGGCAAACCCTGCCGGTTCACTAGAACCCAAATTGCTTCGGCCGGACGGGCCGTCACTGCGCAGGCGCTGGATCGACAAAGTAACGCCTCACCAGACCCCAGACCGACTCAAGCCCGCCCGTGCGTCCATGAGAGAGCAGCTACAAAATTGGAGACCGGATCGTTGGGGGAATCTATTGTGGCTCTTGTGACTCCGACGTTGCTGATTGTGGATGATGAGAAGTCGACCCGCGATGGGCTGCGGACGGCGCTGGAGGACAAATTCGATGTCTACGCAGCTGCGGATGCGGCGGGAGCTTGGCTGTTACTGGAGAAGGAGCCCGTGGATGTTCTGCTAACAGACCTCCGCATGGCCGGAGACGACGGACTAGCACTCATCCGCAAAGCGAAGGCTCTACCGAAACCTCCGGTCTGCATCCTGATGACGGCCTACGGTTCCGAAGACCTGGCCGTCGAGGCCATGAAGCAAGGCGCCGACGACTACATCAGCAAGGGACGCCTGCAAATTGATGAACTGGAGTTGCGCATTCAACGGGCCCTTCGGCGCAACCGACTTGAAACCGAAAACGAGCAACTCCATCAGCGTCTCGATCAACGCTTCGGCTTGGAGAGCTTCATCGGCGAAACTCCGTCCATCCGCGAAGTGTTCGAACAAATCCAGCAAATCGGTCCCTCCACCGCCACGGTGCTCATCACCGGAGAAAGCGGCACCGGTAAAGAACTCGTCGCCAAGGCCATCCACCAACTCAGTCGCCGAGCCCGAGGTCCCTTAGTCACAGTCAACTGTGCCGCGCTGCCCGCCACGCTGCTCGAGGCCGAACTTTTCGGTCACGAAAAGGGAGCCTTCACCGGAGCCAATGAACGCCGCATAGGACGAGTAGAACAAGCCCAGGGAGGGACCCTGTTTCTCGATGAAATCGGCGAGATCGACGCCACCACTCAGGTCAAATTATTGCGTCTGATCGGCGAACGCACTTATGAGCGCTTGGGCTCCGGTAAGACGCAGAGCGCCGATGTGCGTTTCCTTTCCGCCACCAACAAAGATCTTAAAACGCTGGTCCGGGCCGGCACCTTCCGCGAAGACCTTTATTTCCGGATCGCGGTGGTGCCCATCCACCTGCCCCCGTTGCGCGAACGGGTCGCCGACATCCCGCTCCTCATTAGCTCATTTCTCAAAGAATTCGCCCGTGAAAACGACAAGAAGGTCACCGCCTTCAGCACCGAGGCAATGGAGCTCATGCTCCGATATCGCTGGCCCGGAAACGTCCGCGAACTGCGGGCCTCCATCGAACACGCGGTGGTCCTGTGCCGCGGTGATCAAGTCCTGCCGCGAGATCTCCCTGCCTCAGTGCGTGAACCCCTCATCGAGGCCCTGCCCATCACACAGGTTCCGCTGGCGAATTTGGCTCCTGGCAGGCTCTCGCTGCGAGAGGCCGAGAAGCAGCTCATCATCCATGCGCTCAAGGAATGCGATGGCAACCGAACCGAGGCGGCCCAGAAGCTGGGAGTGAGCCGCAGAACGCTGCACCGCAAACTTCACGAGTTCGAGTTGCACGACCTGTAGGCCAGAGTTTTCTCAAGCACCCGTAGACGCCCTGCCCCAGGCAAACTGTTGTTACTGGGAGGCCTTATCCGATTGGGTCCGTGCATCGTAGAGACCCGTGCCGGTCGCGACGGCGTTGGCCACCAGGCAGGTCAGCAGTGCAGGCAGGAGGAGTTCGGGCCCAAACAATTCCCAACCCAGAACCGCGCAGGCCAGCGGCGTGTGACTGGCCGCGGCGAACACTGCCACAAATCCCATCGCAGCAAATTCCTGCACAGGCCAACCAGCCAACGTCGCAATGGCGTGCCCGAGGGCTGCTCCCACAAAGAAGAGCGGCGTGACTTCGCCCCCCTTGAATCCACCGGCCAAGGTCACGGTGGTGAAGAGCAGCTTCCATCCCCAACTCCAGGCCGTGACACCTCCCACTTCAAAGCAACGAACGAGCGAAGGATCTCCCGGCAAACGACCGGTGACACCAATCCCCAAGTACGCATCGGTACCCAAGAGTTGAGTCAGTGCGATCACCACAAAGGCCGACGCCACCGGTAGGGCCCACCGTGGAATGGCCAGTCGCTCAAAGAGTCGGCCCCATCCGCGGAGGCAGCCCACGAACAACCGGGCCGCCAGGCCGAAGACCAACGCCGCCAACGCGCACTGCCAGAGTCCTCCTGCGGGTTGTAGAGAAAGGGCCCGAGCCCACGGATAAACGGTGTGATGGACGCCGAGAGCCAAACACGTTGTATGCCCCAGCCAAGACGCCACCAGACACTGCAGAGCTCTGTGCCACTGGAATCGCCCGAGAACCGGCAACTCGATCGCATACAGCGCGCCCGCCCACGGTGTCCCGAACACGGCACCAAATCCGCCGGCGATGCCCGCCAACACGGCGACGGAGGGATCCGGAACAAAGGCACTCAAGCGCCTTCCCCATACGTGAGACAACGCCGCCCCCATTTGCACGGCCGTGCCTTCCCGACCGACCGAACCACCACACAAGTGGCTCAAGAGTGTCGCCCCCAACACCAGCGGCGCCATGGTCCAAGGCACGCGGGGCGAACGCCGGTGAGCAACATCCAGAAGGAGGCTCACGCCTCGCTCGGAGCCGGGTCCCCACGCTGCGTAGGCGCGGATCATGAGGAGACCCGCCACCGGCAACAAAAATAACAACCACGGGTGCCGCCAACGGGTCGAGGTGACCGCATCGAGCGCGGTCAAGAAAACCGCACTAGTCAACCCGGAGCCCAACCCCGCCAACGCTGCGATCCCCAAGCCTGCGAGCAGGCGTTCAGGAGACCGCAGTTGCGGGGACGACAAGGCCGGAGTCATGACGACGATCGGGAATGGCCCGCGGCCTTGCAACCACGACCACCGCAATTAGCGGAGGCGCAGCGCGATTTGCTTATCGAGCTCGCTAGCCAAGAGAATGTCGGCCTTGCCGTTGGACTGCCGAGCCTGCACAAAAATGCGGCTAGCGTTGGGCTCCAACTCCTCGACTCGAATCCACAGGGTGCGGTTCTCGATTTTGGCCGAGAGGGTCTTACGGACAACATCCTCGGAAGTCAGAGTGCCGTTGAATACCAACGTGGCCTTAGCCGCCTCAAACAACTGGGAGGCCGGTCGCTCATAGCGGCTTTCGATGTAATCTAAAGCGAAAGGCATACCGACCTTCACTCGACCTTCTTGGGTCCGGTAGCAACCGGTGAAGCTGGCGAGGCCGATCAACAGGGTGGAGACGGTCAGAAACTTGTTCATTGCGCCGCGATGCAATCACACCGACCCCTAGGGTCAAGCCCACGCTCCATTCATTTGCCAATTAGACTTTCCCTAGGCACTCTCTGGGGAATCGATCTTTGGGTCGGAGAAAGAACCGTCGAAGAAGCTGCAAAGAACCTTTCTTGACAGCTGTTGACAACGGATTTCTCAGGGTGATCGGAGTGCTTGTCGGAGTGAAAATCGAGAGCCGCCGAGAATCAAAAACCAATTCAATGATTGACGTGGTGTGATCATTTGATAGAAACCGCCCTCCTTTTCGGA
>JAPLUF010000352.1 GCA_026397755.1 Verrucomicrobiota bacterium | reverse complement strand
CCTGCCTTCTCATCCCACACACCATCGGAGTCCTTGGCGATCGTATGGTCATGCTTGGTGATCGCTTCAGGCAGGCTCAGAGCCAGGGCTTCGCCTTTCACACGCAGGCTCGCCATTCCGAAAGGCCGAATCGGATTCAGCCGTCTTGTTTGACTGCTTTGGGACGACAGGTTCGCTTCCGGTTGTTCCCCACCCCGCCTCACGGCGCCGCAGTTACCTTCAGCTACACGGTGCCATGCCAGCACCGTACTCGGTCTTTCACCGGTTAGTCGTTTCAGTTTCATGTTCACACATGCCGTGCCCCGTTGGGGCACCCCGAATGCAAGCCAGATGACATTCATTGAACGCATAGACCATGAACCATGAACCATGAACCGTTGAACCGTTGAACGCGGGTGGGTGAACGGATTTCTATCACCGCTGCTCTCTGCGGTTCTACCGGTTCACCGGTTTGGCGCCGAGAGTTGTCCGGACCAAAAGCTCCATCGCCAACGGTGCCAGACCCGGCAGGTCGGCGATATTGGTCATTACCCGCCGGTTGATATTCAAGGCCGCCATCTTTTCCGACAGGGGATCTTTGACGTCCACGAAGCGGACGCGCCCCAAGGTCAACTCAAGTCGGTCAATCCCGCGAAACGTCCTATTGCCCACCTGCTGGGCGCGGTTGAGGTCGATGCGATTGGTGAGTTCACCGATTCTATTGGTGTACGCGACGACCAGTTCCGAATAGCCCTGCAGGCGCTGGAACATATTGGTCTGCCCGCCGGCGAAGCCGTCCATCAAGGTCAGCTCATTAATTCGGATGCGCACCAAACGAAACTTCAGTTCCTGGCGCTTGAAGGCTTCCCGATCGTACTCCACACGCAGTTCTGGCAAATCAAGCAACTGCACACCACCGAACTGAGACTGACCAAAAACCTTGAGGTCGCGCACTTCTAGGTGGGGACGGAACAGTCCAATGTTGAGGCTTCCGATCTCTACCTCGGCCACTCCACTGGCGTTGACGCGCGATTGGATGGTCCGCTTGACGATCCAATCGAAACTCAGCAGACCCACCAAGAGCAAGGTGGCCAAGACCGCTACCCCTCCCAAGACGATCTTGAGGCCGATCCGAAGCCATCGAGGCATCCGCGATGCGGTGGTAGGAGGCGAATTCTCCGAGCCCTCCTTCACAAGACCACATCCTCCGGACGCACCTCCAAGCACTCATCCTGATCTTCCCAAATCACGGCCGCGTACGACTCCAAAAGTGGCGGCATCAATTCGGTGGCTGCCTCGATGAGGAGTTTCTCGGCATCTTGCGCCGCATCTTCGAAGGCGGCGTCATAGTCCTTGGATTTGCGGCGCTGTTTGTCGTCCCAGTGGGCCACCTGATGAACCTCCTCATATTGCTCGGCCCAGCGCTCGAACCGAGGTCGGAGTGCGTCGGAAACCTCCTCGAACGGCACGCACGTCTCGCCGCAATGGTGGCACCGCAAGCCATTGGCGACCACATCCCGGGTGAAGAGCGGCAGCAGCGGAGCCCGGCAACACGGCGACTCGATGTAGCCGGCGGGAATGCTGACCAGACGCTTGAGCCAAATTTGACGATCATGGGCCAACTGGGATCCCAATCGGTAAGCGCCCACTAGCGGATGAGACAGTCGCCACACTTGCCCGTGAAGCTGCCCCAAGGTCTGGGAGCACCATCGGGCCAAGGTCAGATCGTCGAACTGTCGGAAGGTCCGGGCGTACTCCTTCCAGAGTCGATCCAACGGTGAGTCTTCCTGCAATTCGGACATAAGTTCGAAAACGTAGCGGATCGGCAGACGGAATCCAAGAACGCTCGACAGAAGCAATGGGGCAGAGTTTGGCCCGATTGAAGGCCGTGGACTGTGCTCAAGCCAGGGGCCCCTCACTAATGCAACGAGGGCCTGGAAACCCACAGAAATGGGCGAACCGAGCGACACCAAATCTCGGGCTTCATTTACCGAACCTGAGAGACCTCTGGCCTTAGACCTCGCGGCAATTGTATCGTTGGCCCAGCCCCCGACTCGGCTCCCATTCGAACACCCACCGACTCCGCTGCTCCCGACGGTACCGCTGACATCGCTGACACATGGTTTTTCACCCCCACATCCCATGGCTTCGATTTGTTCTGGGAGGCCTACTGGCTCTCGGTGGGGGCCTTATTGCCTCCACCCGCTTGCAGGCGGGCGATTATGAAGCCGTGCTGAAACCCCTGCTGCGCGAACGGTGCGTGTCCTGCCACGGGGCCCTGCAGCAGAAGGCTGGCCTGCGGCTCGACACGGTGTCGGGGATGCTGCGGGGCGGGAAGAATGGGCCGGTGCTGGTGATCGGGAAGGCAGAGCAATCGGCGATGGTCCAACGGACCTCGAGCGCCGACGTCAATGAGCGCATGCCCCCTGAGCATGAGGGTCATCCGTTCAGCTCCGAGCAAATCACGCTCCTGACTCGTTGGATCGCCGAGGGCGCAAGCGCTCCCGCGGGCGAGCTCCCGGAACCCGACCCGCGCAACCACTGGGCCTTCCGCCCCCGCCAACGGCCGTCGGTACCCACGGTGAAGCAAGCCGACTGGGTTCGGAACCCCATCGATGCTTTCCTGGCGAAGGGACTTGAAGCGGCCGGGCTGCCACCGCGACCGGAGGCCCCACGACGCCTCCAAATCCGTCGCCTGTACCTCGACCTCATCGGGTTGCCGCCCACTGAGGCCGAGATGCGGCAGGCCCTGTCCGACGGGTCCGAAGAGGGCTACCGGCGCACGGTGGACCGCCTGTTGGAAGACCCTCGCCACGGCCAACGCTGGGCCCGTCATTGGATGGACGTGTGGCGCTACAGCGACCCCTGGGGCCTGGGCGATCAGCACCGCAACAGCGCCCGACACCTGTGGCACTGGCGCGACTGGATCGTCGAATCGCTCAATGCCGACCTGCCCTATGACGAGATGATCCGCCTCATGCTCGCCGCCGACGAATCGCATCCCAACGACCTCGGGCAATTGCGGGCCACGGGTTTCCTCGCGCGGAACTACTTCCTCTTCAACCGCAACCAATGGCTCGACGAGACCGTAGAACATGTCGGCAAGGCGTTCTTGGGGCTGACGCTCAATTGCGCCAAATGCCACGACCACAAGTATGATCCACTGCCCCAGACCGACTACTACCGGATGCGGGCTTTTTTCGAGCCCTATCAAGTGCGGATGGACCTGGTACCGGGCGAGGCAGACCTGGCCCGCGATGCCATTCCGAGGGACTATGATCGGGATCCTGAGACGCCAACCTATCTG
>JAPLUF010000291.1 GCA_026397755.1 Verrucomicrobiota bacterium | reverse complement strand
CTGTACCCAGCGGCAGCGGGACCGGACCGAAGCGAGCATTGGAAGCGATCAAACCCTCCATCGCGCACAGCGCGAAAGCCGATCCTCCTCCCGAGCTTCCTTGCGCGCGGAGGACTGAACCCGCGGAGCCCTTTATTTCTGCTCGCTTCACCACAGCCGTCCCGTTAATTCCTTCACCAGCATGAGTTCGCAAGTCCCCGCAGATTTGAAATACGCCAAGTCCCACGAATGGGCCCGCATCTCCGGCGACACCGCCGTCGTCGGCATCACCGACCACGCCCAGCACGAACTCACCGACATCGTCTTCGTCGAACTCCCCTCAGTCGGCCGCAAAGTCAAAGCCGGCGAACCCTGCGCCGTCGTCGAATCCGTCAAAACCGCCAGCGACATTTACTCCCCCCTGTCCGGCGAAATCATCGCCGTGAACAGCACCGCCAGTGACAACCCGGCCTCGGTAAACACCGAACCCTATGCCGGAGGCAGCTTCTTCACCCTGCGCCTCTCCAACCCGGCCGAAGCCGACGCACTCCTTTCCCCCGCGGCCTATTCCCAACAGATCGGCGCCTGACCCATCTGCCCAAAGGCAGGATCGTGTCGTCGTGAAATAGCCGTGAACCGTCCGACCGACCGATTCCTCAATTGTTCTCCGGGGCATCCCGACGCAGACCCACCTTGTCGGCGATGTCGTTAAATTCCTCCCGACTCACCTCGTGCAGTTCCTTGCCTCGCTTGGTGAGGTGCTCGTTAATCTTGATCGCCTTCTCAGTCATCGCCTCGTGGGTTTCTTGAGTACCGCCCACAAGAGCGAAGTTCTTCCCCTTGGTCAACCGCTGGTGGCCATCCGAATCGAGACCCACCCCCAACAGGAGAGCAGGAGCCTTCTTCGAGGGCTTCTTGGAATCTGGCATGGCTAGACGGTAGATCGGAAAAAACCTAAGTCGCCACGGCAAATCTTCCATCAAGTCACCGCCCAGCCCTGACATTGATTGGCTCGATGATGCTGAAAAAACATTCGATTCACGCAGAGACGACCCAGCAGACGACAACAGCGGAGTCATGCACGACCCCGTATTCTGGACCCTAAACATTACACAAACCCTAGCGAGCATCGCTATAGCCGTCCTGTCCGCCGATTTCGTCGTCGGTGTGTTCCACTGGATCGAAGACGCTTACCTCCGCGAAGACTGCCCCCTGCTGGGAGAACTCATCGCCCGGCCCAACATTCTCCACCACTATCGGCCTCGCCATTTTCTCAAACACTCCTGGATGAACTCCTGCTGGGAGCTGTGGGTCGTCACCGCCCTCGTCGTCCTGGGCGCAGGGGCTCTGGAATCCCTAACACCGGCCGTCTGGGTCTTCGCCTGCTTGGTCGGCAACGCCAACCAGATCCACAAGTGGGCCCACCGCAGTCGCCGTGAGAATGGCCCTTGGATAAATCTTCTCCAAGATCTCAGGATTCTCCAAAGTTCCCGACATCATGCGATCCACCACACAGACCCCAAATCGACTCACTACTGTGTGATCACAGAGCACCTCAACCCCGTCTTGGAACACGTACGCTTCTGGACCCATCTGGAGTGCTGGCTGTGGAGAACCTTCCGGATCCGACGCCGCAGCGACACCTCGAACCGACGTCATGGAATCACACCCGAATGGATTGTGCGCGCTGAACACGCTTAAACCCCACCTCGAATGCCCAACCTCCAGCGCAACTACCCGCTCCTGCTCCTGAGCCAATTCCTCAGCGCACTGGGCGACAACGCCCTCCTCGCCGTCATCGTGGGACAACTCACCTACCTTCAGCAGGCAGGCCTCTTGTCCGAGGCTCAGCTCAGAACTCACAACACCGTCTACACCAGCCTCCTGTTCATTCCCTTCATTTTCTTGGCTCCAGTCGCTGGTTTTCTCAATGATCGGCACTCCAAAACCTCCTGGCTGGCCGGCGGCAACGCCCTGAAACTTCTCGGCACACTCCTCTGCGCATTGAGCCTCCGCTGGGGGCCGATCTGGCAGGGCATCGGATATTTGATCGTTGGCGTGGGCGCCTGCGTCTATGGGCCTGCCAAGTATGGCATTCTGCCCGAGATACTCCCCAGAGAACGCCTCGTCCGGGCCAACGGCATGGTCGAACTCCTCACCCTGGTGGCCATCCTCGGCGGAGCGATCGCCGGCTCGGTCATGGCCGACCGGTGGAAGGATTCCGTATTGAGCTCTTATGCGGTGCTCGTGGGGATTTATCTCGGCTCGTTCCTGCTCAATCTCCTCATGCAGCGGACCCCGTCCAACCCCGGCGTCCTCTGGAGCGCTAATAGGACCGCCTTCAAAGACCATGCGCGGCAACTGGCCTTGGCTCCCCGATTGTCCCGAATGCTGCTGGGCACCGGACTCTTCTGGATTTGTGGCGCAGCCATGAAGATCAACTTCCAACCGTGGGGCCTGAGCGTTCTCCACCTGCCCGATAACACCCAAATCGCACTCCTCGGGCTATGGCTCAGCGTCGGAGTCATGGTGGGCAGCATTCTGGCTGGCCGATGGTTTCCCGTCGGGGAATTGCAACGCACCCGACTCTTCGGTTTTGCCCTCGCCAGCATGCTGGGGCTCCTGTTTTCCGTCGAGCACCTCAACCTCTGGAAGCACCCCACTATTCAGGTCGGCGCGTTGCATTTGATTCTGCCGGTAGTCGGCCTTCTCATCGGCACCGGCATCGCCGCGGGATTCTTCCTGATCCCACTCAATGCCGCCCTGCAGGCCGAATCTGATCCGAGTAAACTGGGCAAGACCATCGCGGTCCAAAATCTGGTCGATAATCTCGGCATGGTGAGTGCCAGCCTGCTGTGCCTCTTCAGCGTCCAGGTAGGCATCAGTGCCTCCGGCGTCTTCTTAGTACTGGCCGTGGTGACCGCCGGCATCGTCGCCCTATTAAAGATTCCGGCTTCGACTATCCCCACAACCCCTTCAGGAAAAATCCGATGATCAAGACCCTACTGCATTGGCTCCTGCGCCTGTGTTTCCGTTACCGCGCCTACAATACCGAAGCGCTTTCCACCCCGGGTCCGGTCTTGCTGCTGCCCAACCACGTATCATGGCTGGATTGGGCCTTTCTCGGAGTCGTCCTCGATGAAGACTGGAAATTCGTCACCAGCTCCACCACGGCCGAAACCTCGTGGATCCATCAGAAGATCATGGTCAACCGGCGAACCTTCCCGATCGACCCCGCCTCCCCTTACGGAGCCAAGCGCATGGCGGAATTCTTGGCCAAAGGAGGCCGCTTGGTTTTGTTCCCCGAGGGACGCCTGACGCGCACCACCCGGATGATGAAGCTTTTCGACGGCACCGGCTTCCTCATCCACAAAACCAAGGCCAAGGTCATCACCTGTTATTTGCGCAATGCGGTTCGCGTGCCCGCCGTCCGACACAACGGCTGGACTCAGTGGTTCCCGAAGGTTTCCGCCCACTTTAGCTCCTTGCTGACGGCTCCGGATTTGACGCACCAACCCAACGGCTTGGCCCGCACCCGGATCACCCGCTGGTTGCGCGACGTGATGGTGCACCAGCAATTTCAAGCCGAGATGGACCACGGTCCTCAGGACATTCTCGAAGCCATCGCAGAAACCGCCCGGACACTGCCACGACGGCAAGTCCTCGAGGACATCACCCTGAAACCGCTGACCTATCGACGCCTCATGGTGGGCACCGAACTCTTGGCCGGCCAATTTCGGCGCTGTCTCCCCCCAACAGAGCGATCTCCTCAGGGCGACCCCACCCAGGTCGGAGTGCTTTTGCCCAACGTCAACGGCATGCCCGTCACCCTGATGGCACTGTGGGCCACCGGACATACCCCGGCGGTCCTCAACTTCTCCACGGGTCCGACCATTCTCCTGCAATGCTCCCAACTGGCCGGAATCCGCGACATCATCACCTCCCGGACCTTCCTCCAGAAGGCCAAGTTGGATATCGCACCCCTCGAAGCGACCGGCATCCGGTTTCACCACCTCGAAGACGTCCGGATGGGCATCGGAGCCGTGACCAAAATCCTGACACTCATCCAGCACAGCCTGCGCTGTGGCACTGGTCTGAAGGTGCCACGATCGGGATTCGATGCGGCAAAAACACCGGCCGTGATTCTATTCACCTCCGGATCGGAGGGCATTCCCAAGGGAGTGGTACTCACCCACGCCAATCTCTTGGCCAACATTCGCCAGATGGATGCCTTCCTCGATATTTCCGATGAGGAACGGTTCTTCAACGCACTCCCTCTCTTCCACAGCTTCGGCCTGACCGCCTGCACCCTGCTGCCTCTGGTCCGCGGCCTTTACACCTTCCTCTATCCATCGCCCCTGCACTATCGAGTCATTCCCGGTGTGGTGTACGACCGCAACTGCACCGTCATGGTCGGCACCAACACATTTCTCAATGGCTACGCCCGCAAGGCAGCGCCCTATGACTTCCACTCGGTGAAGTACCTGGTGGCCGGCGCGGAGAAGGTCCAGGAAGCCACCGCGCAAACCTGGGCCCGGAAGTTCGGTATCCGTTTGCTCGAGGGCTACGGTGCCACCGAGTGCAGTCCGGTGCTGTGTGCCAACAACCGCATCGAGGCACAGTTCGGCAGCGTCGGGCGTTTCATGCCCGGCATGGAATGGAAACTGGAGTCCGTCGATGGTGTCAGCGAGATCGCCCCCGAGGGCCGCATCGTTTCGGGCCGACTCTTCGTGCGCGGCCCTAACGTGATGCGGGGCTATCAGCGGCGAGATGGTCAGCCTCACCGCCGTAGAAGACGCCTTGGCAGGGGCCTTCCCCCAGCACGGCCTGCGCTGCGAGATCGCCGTGGTGGCCGTCGCCGACGAAGAGAAAGGCGAGAAACTCATCGCCATTTGCAATGTTCCACGCCTGTCGATGGATGAAGTGCGACAAGCCATCAAGGCCAAGGGTTTGACCAACTTGTGTGTCCCGCGGGAAATCCGGTTCGTGGACGAGATCCCCAAGCTGGGTACCGGCAAGATCAACCATCGGGCGCTCATAGAAGTCGTCCGCTCCCCGCCAACCGGTTGACCTGATGTCCATGCTTGGAGCCATCTCAATGCCTCAACCCGGCGATCCGCGTACCGAGGCCGTCGTCCTTTTGCACGGCTGGTACTCCTCGCCGATCCCGATGAAACGGCTGGAATGGGTACTGCAACGGGAAGGCTACCAGGTCTTCAATCCGGCCTATCGATCCATTCGGGTGCCGCTCGCAACCCTGGCTTCGGAGTACTTGCCGGACTATTTGCAGCGCAACATTCCGGACGCCATCCAACGAATTCATTTCGTCACCCACTCCATGGGCGGGCTGTTGCTGCGAGGCTGCTTGGCGGCCCACCGCCCCTTCAATTTGGGACGCGTGGTCTTTCTGGGCACGCCCCACCATGGCAGCGAAGCGGCGGACTTCTGGTCCAAAAACGCCTTCTGCCGATGGTTGGCCGGACCCAATTTGGCGGCGTTGCAGACCGGGCTTGCGGGCTACTCGGTCACCCTGGGCCCGGCCGACTATGAAGCCCTCGTCATCGCTGGAGATCGTCCCTTATCGCCCTTCTGGTCTCCATTGCCCACCCCGCATGACGGCAAGGTGAGCGTCGCCTCGACCCGACTGGTAGGATCGGCCCGTCACGTCGTCGTGCCTCACACCCACGTTGCCCTGCCCATCCGGACCGACATCATCCGGCAAGTCGTGCAATTCTTGCGCGGAGACGCTGCCGGCCTTCATCAGCGCCCCACCGCATTCGACCCTTCGATGCGTCGCGCCGAATGACGCAACCTCAGCGGCAAGCCCCTTCCGCGCAAACCCGAGTCGGCAAACCGCGCCTTTACAGGTCTACTCATTGCGGCAAAGTCTCGTCACGTCCCTGCTCTAAACTCCCTTTCTGAACATGTCCAAGGTCATCGCTGAAATGCTCGTCGAGTCGGTGAAGATGGAACTTCCCGACACCAAAACCGTCCGCTTCCAATGGCCCGAGGGCTATGCCCCCGACTTCAAGACCGGCCAGTTCATCACTGTGTATTGGCCGCACAAGACGAAGTACAAGCGGGCTTATTCCCTGAGTTCTTGCGCGCTCGATCGGGGCCACTACGAGGTCACCGTGAAGCGCGACGGCAAGATGGGCACCAGCATCGTGGACTGGGTCGAGGCCGGTGACCGCATGTTCGTCATCCCTCCGACCGGCCGGTTCTTGCCGGTGTTCGATCCCCCGGGCAAGCACCTCATTTGCGTGGCCGGGGGTTCGGGCGTGACACCCTTCCGGGGTTTCGTCCGCGAGGCCACCGAGAAAAATTTCGATACCCGGATCACCGTCCTCTACACGGTGCGAACGACCAGCGACATCATCTTCGCCGAAGAGTTCCTTGCCCTGGAGGCCCGCAACCCCCGCTTCAAGTTCGTGGTGACCTGCACCCGCTTGGCTCCCGAAGACCCTTGGACCGGCCGCCGTGGCCGCATCACCCCGGAGTGGGTGAAGAGCTTCGTGGACGACTCGGCCAACACTGTTTTCTACGCCTGCGGCACCAATGACATGGTCAACGCCGTCGAACATTTGGTGCTCCATGACCTGGGCTTGCCGAAGGAGCAGATGAAGCT
Source organism: Verrucomicrobiota bacterium (assembly GCA_026397755.1). Classification (GTDB taxonomy): domain Bacteria; phylum Verrucomicrobiota; class Verrucomicrobiia; order Limisphaerales; family UBA9464; genus SXXZ01. Next base: position 22,128 of record JAPLUF010000291.1, on the reverse strand, counting down.
GGAGAAGTGGGGCTAACCCTCACACCGCTCTCGTTCAATTCACGGGGAGTCTGCCTAGCGGCGGCTCCCCGTTTCCTTTGCCCGGTCCGGAGTTGGAATCGAGCGGATCGGCGGACCCAAAGCTTGAGATGGCTAATGTCCGGCCACCCGAACCGCAAAGCTCCCAAGGCCATCGCGATCGTACGGACCGGGGTCGCGGCGACGACGCAGCAACCACAAAGCCACGATCTGCCCCACAAACTGAATGAGGTTTCGGGCGGTGATGAGCATGTCAATGACCACGGTCAGCGGCAGAAAGGACGCCCCGATCGATAAGCCGCCCATCGCGAGCAGCGACACGTCCGGGAAGTTTCCCCGCGGATGCTGCCAGGTGAAGATCCCGCAACGGGGTTAGCAAAGAAGGTTCCTCGCTACTTTCAGTGGGTCTTACTGCGTTTTACGAAGTGCTTCGGCCCACGCACCGAAAAGGCCAGGTTCTTGGGCAGGATCTGGCCCAAGACGAGATGATCGAAGAACATGCGCAGCGCAGCGAGGTGCACCTTGACGCTGGGCTTGGACAGCGAGCAGCCCAGTTCCTCGATGTACGCCGCGACGACGATGGGTTGGATCTGGGGCCGTTGGATCCGTCGGACTTCGCACCAGTCGCAGAACCGAACGCCGGCGCGGGCGTAGGCTTCGCGGGTGTTCGGGTTGCGAAAGACGGCGGTGAAGAGTTCGAGAAAACGTGGGCTCGCCGCCGTGCCGGCGTGGCGGATCGGCTCCGGCAGTCCCGTTTCCAACGCTTCGATTCTCAGTCCGCCAACCCGCTCCAAGTCCCGCATTCCGATTTCCTTCTTGGAGTCCCCTGTCGAGACCCAAAAAGGACATTATGCCTCACGATGCGGGGCCTGCGAAAGAGGGCAACCCAGTCGGGTTTGGCTGGGCAGAACGGGCTTTGGGCGAAAGTGGGGCCGGGTTCAGAGCGACCACGATGGTCATCGCGAACCGTTCCGTTCCAGTTCGTAGTCAGCAAAGCTCAACGCAGCGATGGCTTGGGCCTGCTCAAGCAGCGCCTCGGTGGACCAGCGGTCCAGCCCCAAGACAGAGCCGACCTGCTTCTGGGTCAGGCTCCCCTGCCGATACCGCACGATGGCATAGGCTTCCAGCAAGTCGCGGGCGAGCGCATCTTCCGGCGGCAATGCCACCTGAGCGCTCTCAGGGATCTCAACCACGACTTTCATCTCTCCTCACTTTAGCATACGACCTTAGGTTTCCTCAACGGGCTTACTTGGGCCGCCTCGTGTACAAATTGCCGCTCGACCCGACAAGAATGCCGAAAAACCCACTTGCCTCCTCCGGGCTAATCGCCACCGTCTGCGGTGCCGGTCGTCACTTGTGTGGCGGCATTTTCGGCTGAGAAACACAGTTAAACCAGTCACCTAACCGCTAACCTCCGTTGTCAACCGCAACGTCGGTCACGTTGGGCAATGGAGTCTTCTGAGGGGCAATTTTACCTCGCCCCGCTCAAGTCTCCTCGCAGATAAACCGCTCGGGCGCTCACGCGTTCGGCTTATACCATTATGTCGGCCTCCGCCGCATTCGCAGAACTGCTGAAGCAGTACGACCGCCATTTCAAGGCAGGTCAAATCGTCAAAGGAACCATCCTCGAAGTCCGTCCGAAAGAAGTCCTCGTGGACATCGGCGGCAAGTCCGAAGGCGTTGTCAGCGCCTCCGAGTTCGTCGAGTTCGATAAAGTCATGGTGGGAGACATCATCGACGTCCTCATCGAGAAAGCCGAAGACAAGGAAGGCAATGTCCACCTGTCCAAGGAAAAGGCCGAGTTCCAACAGAACTGGGACCGTATCCAGAGCATTTGCAACGAGGGTGGCAATGTCACCGGCAAGGTGAAGTCCATCGTCAAGGGTGGCTTGATCGTCAACATCGGTGTCGAGGCGTTCTGCCCCTCGTCCAAGGTCGACATCGTTCCCCCGAAGAACCTGGCCTCCTTCATTGGCAATGCCTACGAGTTCAAGGTCGTTAAGCTCAATCCGGATCGCCAGAATGTGGTCCTGAGCCGCCGCGAAATCATCGAGACTGAGCGCAACGCCCGCCGTTCGTCGCTGCTGTCCGAGATGATGCCCGGCGACATCCGCAAGGGCACGGTCAAGAACCTCACCGACTTCGGCGCGTTCATCGACCTCAACGGCCTCGACGGCCTGCTGCACATCACCGACATGTCCTGGGGTCGCCTCACGCACCCGAGCGAGATGCTCAAGGTGGGTCAGGAAATCGACGTCGTCGTTCTCGACATCAACCGCGAGAAAGAGCGCGTCAGCCTGGGCCTCAAGCAGAAGCTGTCCAACCCCTGGGACAACATCGAGAGCAAGTACCCCGTCAACGCCAAGGTCAAAGGCAAGATTGTCAACCTCGTGCCCTACGGCGCGTTCGTCGAGATCGAGCCCGGAGTCGAGGGCTTGGTGCACGTCACCGAGCTGTCCTGGACCAAGCGCATCGCCAAGCCTTCCGACGTCCTCAAGCAGGGCCAGGAAATCGAAGCGGTCGTCCTCGGCATCAACCGCGACGAGCAGAAGATCAGCCTCGGCATCCGTCAGCTCGAGACCAACCCGTGGGATCTGGCTCACACCAAGTACCCGCCGGGCACCAAGGTCAAGGGACCGATCCGCAACCTCACCAGCTACGGCGCGTTCCTCGAGCTCGAGGAAGGCCTGGACGGCATGGTGCACGTGTCGGACATGAGCTGGACCCGCAAGGTCAACCACCCGAGCGAAGTCCTCAAGAAGGGCGACGAAGTCGAGGCGGTTGTGCTCGAAGTCGACAAGGCCAACCAGCGCATCAGCCTCGGCATGAAGCAGCTGGGCGTGGATCCGTGGGAGCAGATCGAGACCTTCTTCCGAGTCGGCGACCTCGTCTCCGGCAAGGTCACCAAGCTGGCCAGCTTCGGTGCGTTCGTTGGCTTGCCCAACGACATCGACGGTCTGGTTCACATCTCCCAGGTCAGCGAAGACCGGGTCGACAAGATCAAGAACGTCCTCAAGGTCGGCGACGATGTCACCGCCCGCGTCATCAAGATCGACCGCGCCGATCGCCGCATCGGTCTGTCCATCAAGGCCGCGAACTACAGCACCGAGCAGCTGAAGGAAGAGCAGAAGCTCCTCGATCAGCTCAAGCCCGGTGAAGACCTGGTCGCCCTCGAGCACGCCTTCGCCGCGGCCGAGGAGAAGAAGACCCAGGACTAATCGTCCAGGTTTGGTTTCCAAGCGCGCACCCTCACCGGTGCGCGCTTTTTTTTGCTCCCCTACCCTCGCAAGGCGCTGCGCATGGCCAGCAACGCGATCCTTTACGGCGCGTGCCGGGTGTTGGATGTTGGCACTATGAACTTCCGTTTCAATTTACCCAAGGCGACCGAAGTTGCCTGTGAGTTTCTGGAGCGGGCCGGCGGACAAATTCACACCATGAAGCTGGTCAAGCTGGTGTACCTGCTGGACCGCCTATCCGTGGACCGCCGAGGCATCCCGGTCGTCGGGGGAGATTACCTGTCCATGCGGAATGGTCCGGTGACCAGCGAACTCCTGGACCTGATCAATGCAGGCCGCCTGAACGGCGAGTCGGACCACCGTTGGGAACGATCCATCAGCGATCGGATCAACCATGAAGTGAAGCTGGAATCCAAGCCGCCGCGGGAACACGTTTCGGTGGCGGAACTGGAACTGCTGGATGCGGTGTGGGCCGAGCACGGCGACCGGGACCAATGGCAATTGGTGGATTGGTGTCATACCCACTGCGGGGAGTGGACCCCAATGGCCCGCGGTTGCGCGCCCATCGCCGTGGAACGCATGGGTCAAGCTTTGGGCAAACCACCCGAAGCCGTGGCACGACTCGCGCGGGAGGCGGCGGAATTGAACCAACTCGACGAGATCTTTGCCGAGGCATGATCGGGCTGGGCACGGCCATGAAGTCCGCTGAGGAGCCGTACCACCGGTTGGTCGTGCTCTCTGATCCGTCAAACAACGGTGGCCAAGTGGTCGTCGTGCGGATCACCACCGATGATGGAACCTGGCCCGATCGGGATTGTCTTCTCCAGCCCACCGATTGGGCCGAGTTGCAGCACCGTTCCACCGTGGCCTATTCCACCGCCAAGTTCGGCCCCGCGGTGACGGCGTTGGAAGAAGCCATCCGCCGTGGGGCCTTCAGGCGAATCCCTCACCTCCACCCGACACGCTAAAGCGCATGATTTCCGCCGGAAGAACCGCCAAAGGCATGCCGCCCGGAGCCATCCGGTGGCTTGCCGATCTGCCATAGCCGAAACGACTCCGAACCGGGCCCGCCGGCGTTTCGATTCCAAACGAATCTGTCCGGTTTGAGCGGGATGCGGCACTCTTAGGGTGAGATGAACGCCACAACCACGACGCCCGACCGCGATCTGGTGCGATCGGTCCAGCATTTAATTGGAGACAACTAACTGATCGCGGAGCGTCGAAAATAGCAAATTCCTATCCAGTTCGATGCCGGCTCTGGCCAAAGGCCGCGTAGAGCACCGGTAGCAAGAAAAGGTTGAGCGTTGTCGAGGTCACCAGTCCACCCAGGATGACCACCGCCATGGGGAACTCGATTTCGTGCCCCGGAATATTCCCTGAGATCACCAACGGCAACAGGGCCAAGGCAGCGCAGGACGCCGTCATCAGGATGGGCGCTAGTCGTTCTTCCGCCCCGCGCAGCACGAGAGGCACACCGAAAGGCATGCCTTCCTCGACTTCGAGGTGGCGGTAGTGACTGACCAGCATAATGCCGTTGCGGGCGGCGATGCCGAGAACCGTGACAAAGCCAACGAGCGAGCCGATCGACAACACGCCGCCGCCGAGAAAGGCCGCAGCCACGCCGCCGATCAGGGCAAAGGGCAACGTCAGGGCCACCATCGTCGTGAGCCGGGCCGATTGGAAATCGACCTGCAACAGAACCAGGATTCCCAGTACGGAAAACCCAGCCAGCAGCAGCAAACGACGGGTCGATTCCTGGCGGGCAGCGTATTCTCCGAGGATCTCCGGATGATAGCCACGGGCGAAGGGGAGCGTCGTGACCCGGTCCTGGATTTCCCGGGCGACCGCGCCTAGGTCTCGCCCTCGGACGTTGCAGGTGACGTCGATCCTGCGTGAGGCGTTCTCACGCTTAATCTCGTTCGGTGCCGGCACCACTTCGACGTCCGCCACGTCGCCCAGCGGGACCAGCATGCCACCGGGAATTTCGATCGGAAGGCGGTTCAACGCCTGGACGTCGGTCCGGAGGGATTCCTCGCCCCAGACGACGACGCTGAAGATCTTCTGGTCCTGATAGAGCTCACCGACCCGGGTACCCTGGATGAGGGTGGTCGCGGCAACCCGGACCTGACCGGGCATGAGTCCCAACATCGCGGTGGCCTCGGGGCGCAGGCGCACCTGGACCTGCGGAACCAATGCCTGGGCCTCGACCTTGAGATCTACCACGCCGTTGATGCCCGAGAGCGATTGCTTCACTTCTTGAGCTTTGTTCCTCAATTCCCCGAGGTCCGGCCCGAAGATGCGGACCACGATCGTCGCGCTGGCGCCGGTCAGGACTTCCTTGATGCGTTCCTTCAGGTAGGTAAGCAGATCCCGGTACAATCCCGGGTATCCGTCCACGACTTCCTGGACCTTCGCGACGGTGGAGTCGTAGTCGACCTTGGGATCAAGACTGATCCAGAGCTCGGTGAAGTTGGGGCCTACGACTTCATCGGCGACTTCTGCGCGACCGATGTGCGATCCGAAGTTGCGGACACCGGGGACGGCCCGGAGTTCCTTGCTGACCTGCACGGTGATTCGACGCATGGCTTCCAGCGAGGTGCCGGGTTTTTCGACCCAGTGCATGAGGAAATCGCGTTCTTTGAAGTTGGGGAGGAACTCCTCCCCAAGCCGGGGGATGGCGATGCCGGTGAGGAGGAAGACCACTGCCAGCACCGAGAGGGCGACGTAGGGTCTGCCAATCAGGCGGGGAAGAATGCTGCCGTAGATCCGTTTGAGCCAGCGCACCAGTGGCGCGTCCCTGCGCCGTTCGGGTGCGCCCGGCAGAAGCATGAGGCACATCGCTGGCGTCACGGTGAGCGCCACCCCCAGCGAGGCCAAGATCGCCACGACGTAGGAGAAGGCGAGTGGCCGGAAGAAGGTGCCGGTCAATCCCGGCAGGAAGAATACTGGGATGAACACCAGCACCACAATCAGGCTGGCGAACACGACTGCACTGCGGACCTCCAGGGAGGCGTCGAGCACCACCTGAAAGGCCGGTCGTGGATCGGCCAGCAACCGGTTCTGGCGCAGACGCCGCACGATGTTTTCCACGTCGATGATCGCGTCGTCGACAACTTCACCCACGGCGATGACCAGGCCCGCCAGCACCATGGTGTTAATGGTGCCGCCCCTCCAGTGCAGCACCAGCGCGGCCGCCATGAGGGACATTGGGATCGCCGAGACGCTGATCAACGCCGTGCGCCAATCGAAGAGGAAACCCATCAGAATGATCACCACCAGCAGGCAACCCATCCATAGGGCGTGCGACAGGTTGTCGAGTGACATCTCGATGAAGGTCGCCGGTCGGAAGATGGCTGAATCGATCTCGAGGCCGACCAGTCCCGGCCGCAGCAAGTCGAGGGCGGCCTCGACCTTGTGGGTGACTTCCAGGGTGTTTCCCCAAGGCTGCTTCTCGACGATGAGTAGAAGACCCGGACCATCGTTGATCACCGCGTCGCCAATCGGGGCCGGATGCCCGATCACGACCTCGGCCACGTCTCCGATGCGCAGGGGAACCCCGTTGGTGAACCGAACCACCGTCTGCGCCAGATCCTCGATGGTGACGATCGGGGCCAGATGACGGACGGGCAGTCGCTGGTTGGGGGTGTCGATGAATCCGCCGGCGCTGACGAGAGCGGCGTCGCCCGCCGCGCGTACCACGGCATCCAGGCTGACGCCGTGCATTCGCAGCCGTTCGGGATCGACCAACACCTGATACTGGCGGTCGCGCTGGCCCCAGATGGCGACATTGGCCACGCCGGGAACCGCCATCAGCCGCGGGCGGATCGTCCAGAGGGCGAGCTCAGACATCTCCATCTGCGAGAGGTTGGTGGAGGAGATGCCGATCTTGAGGGCCCGACTGGTGGAGGAGAGCGGCGGCAGGAGGACGGGCGGACGGGCGGTCAACGGCAGTTTGGGGGCGGCAATCGCCACCCGTTCCTGCACCAGTTGCCGCGCGCGCATCAGGTCCGTGCCTTCCTCGAAAATCAACACTACCGAGGAAAGGCCGAGCACAGTCTTGGAGCGGACCGTCTTCAACCATGGGACGCCATTCACCGCGTTCTCGAGCGGCACGGTAATGAGACCTTCGACCTCCTCCGTCGAAAGCCCGGGCGCCTCGGTCTGGATCTCGACCAATGGGGGCGCAAACTCCGGGAAAACGTCCATGGGTGCCTGTTGCACAACACGCAAGCCGAGCACGATCATCGCGATGCCCGATGCCAGCACCAGGAGCCGCGCACGCAGGGACGCCGAAATCAGCCAGGTCATCATGGTGTTACTTGCTAAACCCGACTTCGGTGCCGAACAGTTCAGCGGCTCCCTCGGTGACGATGTTCGCTCCCACCGCCGGCCCACTGGCGAGTACGGCGACGTTGCCCATCACCCGCCGCAGTTGTACCCGATGGCGTGCGAATCGATGCGGTGCGGGATTCTCGTAAACCCAGGTCCCGCCCTCGATGTCGATGACCACACTCGACCAGCGAACCACGAGCGAATCCTCTGTGGATTTCATGGTCAGGCTCGCGCCCACCCTTTCTCCCAGGCGGAAGCGGTGATCCTGGTTCTCCAGCTCGAAGAACAAATCCACCGAAGACGCCGTCGGATCCGCGGAGGGCGGCGCTGCGATCGGATTCGCCGCCCTTCCGGCATCCCCCTTTGCCCCACCCAAACTACTTACCAGCGCCGGTTGGGCCAGGTCGATGCGCCGGAGTTCGCCCGCGTAAACCGGAACCCGGACCCGGACCTTCGCGGGCGTAGTGCTGGGAAGGACCCTCGGCCCCAGCAGCGCACGTCGGGCAGTGACCCTTCCCAGGTCCGCCCGGGCGACCTGAAGCACGGCTCGGGTCTCGTCCACGATCCGTTGACTGCCGGACTTGTCGCGCAGCATGCGTTCGGCCCGATCCAAGGCGATCTCGGAGCCCTGTACTTGAGCCTTGGAGGCTGCGATGGCTCCGTCGGCATCGACCTGCGACTCGGCCAGACGGATCCGATCCGCGGGACTCATTCCGGGAAGCAACGGCGCGATCGACTGGGTTTCCTCGGAGCCGGATGCCTCCATTTCCCCGAGGGAAACCATCACCTCTCCGCCGAACAACCGGACTTGCGGAAGCTTCATCCTTTCGACCTTGGCGGTCCGGATGCCGAGTCGTTCCTCGGCCTTGGGAGTGAGGGTGACCCCGCTGAACTCGGCTTCGTTGGCCTTCTGACCGACCGTGGCGGGTGCGTTGGACGGAGTCAGTGCGGCCGCCGTCTGGCCTCCGAGGAGACCGATCCCGAGGAGGACGACAACCAACGCGAGGCTCGATGGGATTCCAGAGAAGTGTTTCATGGGGTCACGACGGGGGATGGCTTCGTTCGATCGGGAACCAGGTCCAGGCGATGGGCGATGGCACGCTCGAGTTCCGCCCGGGCCCGTTCCCAGTCAGCATTCGCCAGCAAACGATTCTGGGTCGCTGCAAGGAGCACTCGCTCGGCTTCGAGCGCCTGCGTCGGAGGCAGATCGCCCGACTCGACTCCCTTCCGGGCCATTTGAACCGTTTCCTCCAGTGGCGGCTGAACCTGATCGTCCCAAGATCGCAAGACTTCCAGGGCTTGTTCTGCGCGGACCCGCGCCTGATGTACTTCGAGCCGGATCTGTTGTCGGAGAGTGATGTAACGGCGGAGCGATTGCTCCAACTGCGCGGCAGCGATCGCCTTTGCGCCCTGATTCTGGTGAAAGATCGGGATCGAAAAATCCACCCCTGGGCCGATCTCGAAATTCGAGCCGGTGCCGTTGGCATCAATGACCGCGGTCACGGTGGCGATTTCCTTGCGTGCCAACCCGGCGCGCTTGCCGGCGGCTTCAATAGCCAATTCAGTCGCCCTCAGGTCGGGACGATTGGCGAGCGCATCCAGGGTCAGTTCCCCGGCGCTGCGCCCAAGGGGTGCGGGACGGGGGGAAGGATCGGCGAGGCGGAGGCCGGACGCGTCCTGCTCCAGGCCAAGAAGGGTTCCAAGGCGTCCGCGTGCCAATTCGATGTTCGCCCGGACACGCACCCAGTCCTGCTCGGCATTCAACGCTGCGACGCGGGCGGTCGTCGCTTCCAGTTGACCCAGATCGCCCGCCCGGAGCCGTGACTCCGCCAGCGCAGCCAATTGCTTGAGCACGCGCGCCGTTTCCTGACTCAAGCGCGCTGCTCCCTCTGCCATCCGCAGGTCGGCACAGGCCAGCTGGACGTCGCGAACCAGATCGAGTCCCCCCTGGACCATCCGTTCGGCCACTTCTCGGGCCTGCGCTTCCGCTGTGGCGACGCGCTGTCTCCGCAGCCAGAGGACCTCCGACGGAAACCGGGCGGTAAACTCAAATTGTTTCGGGCCCAGCGGGAACAACATGAGCATCGTCGGGTTTGTGAGCTGACCCGCGGCGATGATGTCGGCTCGGGTGATCCCCAATTCCGAGAGCAGTTGTTGGAAAACAGCATTGTTCCAGAGCGCGATCGCAACGGCCTCGTTGTCGTGGAGCGGGCGGTCCAACGAAACGCCGGGCGGCAATTGCCAAGTGCCGGCGGCAGCGGCGGTGCCGAGCGGATGCCCCGAACGGTCCTGCAGTTGACGGGAGACGGCCGGACGAAGCGATCCGGGGGAAGCACAACCGGCAAAAGCGAGGACCGCCAGCACCAGGAGCAGGGTCCAAAGATCCATTCGTCGGTGACCGGTTTTCATCCATCAAAAGGGTGTCGGATCCAGCGGCGAAAGCGGGTATTTAATCACATCTAAGCCGTCTGATTCAGTATCAAACGCTGAGCGGATCCGCTTCAAACTTCACGCATGGAGCCTGCCAGCCCGGCAGTTCGGGCGCATCTTAATACTGTCACCCACCCGGTTCTCGTGTTTTCCCTCGGCTGGTCAAGTCGCGGGATCTCAGCCATGGTTGCGCTGTGCAGTTCCCGATCACCGAGATCACCGACGCCTTGCTCGCGAGCTATTCGCGTCATGGGGGCATCAACCATCTGGACGGGATCAACCTGCCCTCCAAGGCCTCCGTCGCCGACATCACCCGCGACCTGCTCCGTCTGGTGTTCCCGGGCTTCTTCGACGACCACATCATCCACAGCTCCGAGTTGAAGGCCGAGACGGCGCTGCTCCTCGACAGTATCGCTGGCCGATTGGAAGACGAACTCTACAAGGCGCTGCGCTGCGCTGACCGCACCAACGGAACGGTCACCGCCAAGTCCGACCCGCGGCCCATGGCCCATCACCTGGTCAGCGAGTTCCTGCGCGAACTCCCGGCCATCCGTGAAATCCTGACCACGGATGTCGAGGCCGCTTTCTCAGGCGATCCCGCCGCGGCCAATCGCGAGGAGATCATCGTGGCCTACCCGTTCGTCGAGGCCGTTGCGGTGCATCGATTGGCCCACGCCTTGTACCTGCGCCATGTGCCCTTCCTGCCGCGCATCATGGCCGAGTGGTCCCACAGCCGGACCGGCATGGACATCCACCCAGGTGCTCGCATCGGAGACCATTTCTTCGTCGACCATTGCACCGGCGCGGTGATCGGCGAGACCGCCGTCATCGGCAACCGCGTGAAGCTCTACCAAGGCGTGGGTCTCGTGGCCCGCTCATTGGCCGCCGGCCAGGCGCTCCGCGGACAAAAGCGCCACCCGACCATCGAAGACCGGGTCACTATCTACGCCAACGCCACGATCGTGGGCGGCGACACGGTGATCGGCGCCGGCAGCACCATCGGAGCCAATGTCTTCCTCATGCAAAGCGTGCCCCCAGATTCGCTGGTGCTCATGGACGACCACCGCCTCAAGGTCACCGCCAAGAAAGACCGCACCATCGCCCCCGTCGATTGGCAGATTTGAGAGTCGGATGGGCAGTCCATCAAGGCTCCAGGTCTTCCAGGTGAGCGGCTGGGGTGTTTCGTTGAAGAGCGGTGAAAATTTTTAGGCCGGCAAGAATGGATCGCTGAATTCTCGGGGCGACCTGATAGCGTCATGCCAATCCGGGGAACATGAACGTCCCATTGAATCACCGACGATGTCATTGCTGAACACCTCGCTCCGCCGTCCCGTCACCATTGTAGTCCTCGTGCTGGCTCTCTGCCTCGGGGGACTGCTGGGGCTGCGGCACATGGCCAAGGACGTATTCCCCCCCTTGGGAATCCCGACCCTCTACGTCGCGCAACCCTTCGGCGGCATGGATCCCGCCAGATGGAGGGCTCGCTGACCTACTACTACGAGTACCACTTCCTCTACATCACCGGCATCGAGCACGTCGAATCGAAGAACATCCAAGGCGCGGCGATCATGAAGCTCCAGTTCCATCCGGGAACGGACATGTCGGCCGCGATGGCGGAGACGGTCGCCTACGTCAATCGAGCCCGTGCTTTCATGCCGCCAGGAACGCCTGGACCGTTCGTCACCCGGTTTGACGCCGGCAGCGTGCCGGTCGGACAGCTCGTCTTCTCGACCGACAACCCCAACCGCACCGTTGGGCAAATGCAGGACGCCGCGCTAAATCAGGTGCGTCCGCTCTTCGCGACCCTGCCCGGCGTCTCCGCACCACCCCCGTTCGGCGGCAGTGCGCGCACGATCACAGTCAATGTGAAGCCGGACCGAATGCGGTCCTACGGCCTTTCACCGGACGAGGTCGTTCAAGCCATCGCCCAGGCGAATCTCATTAGCCCGTCGGGCAACCTGAACCTCGGCGACAAATACCCGCTCGTGTCGGTCAACACGCAAGTGCGCAACATCCGGGACCTCGAAGGGGTCTCCATCCGGGTCCAAGGCGGTGCCGGGGTCTTCGTGCGGGACGTGGCCACCGTCGCCGACGCGGCGGACCTCGTGACCAGCCATGCCCTCGTGAACGGTCGGCGGACCGTCTACATGCCGGTCACCAAGCGCGCCGAAGCCTCGACGCTGGAGGTGGTCGATTTGGTGAAGGGGAACCTCCCGAAATTCCAAGCCGCAGTCGCGGAGGACATCCGGGTCAGCTACGAACTCGACCAATCTCCCGTGGTCACCCGGGCCATCGGAGATTTGCTGAAGGAAGGGGCCATCGGTGCGGTGCTCACCGGGCTCATGGTTCTGGTCTTCCTCCGCGATCTGCGCAGCGCCTGCGTGGTCGTATTGAACATCCCCCTGGCCCTGCTGGCCGCGGCCTTCGCGCTGTGGTCGGCGGGACAGACCATCAACCTGATGACCCTCGGTGGCCTGGCACTGGCAGTAGGCATCCTCGTGGACGAGGCGACCGTGGCGGTCGAAAACCTGCATGTCCACCTGGCGCGCGGGGAGTCCGTCGCCCAGGCGGCGCTGAAGGCGACCCGGGAAACCGCTCTGCCGCGGTTGCTCGCCATGTTGTGCATCGTGGCGGTCTTCATCCCGGCGTTCTTCATGGAGGGTGCCGCCCGAGCGCTGTTCGCGCCCTTGGCCCTGGCGGTCGGTTTCTCGATGGTCGCTTCCTTCGTGCTCTCCAGCACCTTGGTGCCGATCCTCGCTGTCTGGTTGCTCGGATCCTCCGAACAGGTCGCCGAGCCGCGATGGTTGGTGGGGTTGCAACGCCGCTATTCCGCAACGCTCCGGGTCGTGCTGAAGGCACGTTGGGTGGTCGTCGGTGCCTACCTCGTGGCCACGCTCGGGACGGTCCTTTTCCTGGGTCGCGGACTCGGACTCGAGATTTTTCCGTCGGTCGAATCCGGGCAGTTCGCGCTGCGGCTCCGGGCCTCTCCAGGATCGCGACTCGACGTCACCGAACAAATTGCCCTGAAGGCGCTGGAAATCATCCATCGCGAAGCCGGGAGCAATTCCGTCGCCCTCACCCTCGGACTGGTCGGCGTCCATGCCCCCAACTACCCGGTCAACCTTATCCATCTCTGGAACAGCGGGCCCGATGAGGCGCATCTTTCGGTGCAACTGCGGACGGGTTCCGGCGTCCGGATCCCAGACCTCAAGGACCGCCTTCGCACGGCATTCACCGCGGAGCTTCCGGAAGTCCGCGTGTCCTTTGAACCCAGCGACATCGTCAGCCGGGTCATGAGTTTCGGCTCCCCGACGCCCATCGAGGTGGCGGTCAGCGGCCCCAACCTCGCCGCCAGCCGCGAACACGCCGAACGGATTCTCGCCAAGCTCCGTTCGCTCCCGGGATTGCGCGACGTCCAGATCGCCCAAGCATTGGATTATCCGAGCGTCAACGTGACGGTGGATCGGGAACGAGCTGGACTCATGGGCGTGAAGGTCGGGGACGTGGCTCGTTCCCTCGTCGCCGCCACGGCGTCGAGCCGATTCACCGTCCCGAACTTCTGGGCCGACCCGGCCTCGGGTGTCAGCTACAGCGTCCAGGTGCAGGTGCCGCAAACGGAGACTCGGTCCCTCGAGGACGTGCGGAACCTCCCGGTCGGCGCGGGCCCTCAGCGCAGCGTACTTCTCCGCAATATGGCCACCGTGGAGTCCGGCACCACGGTCGGGCAGTACGAACGCTACAATATGGCGCGGGTTGTAAGCATCACCGCCAACCTCCGCGGATGGGACCTCGGCCGGGCCCTCCGGGAGCTCGAGTCCATCCCCGAGATCGGCAATCCCACCACCTGGCCGACCCGGACCCGTGTGGACGTCCGGGGACAGGCGGTGCCGCTGCGCCAACTGGTGGAGGGATTCCGTTCCGGACTGGGAGTCGCCGTCGCGGTGGTGTTGTTAATGCTCTTGGCAAACTTCCAGTCAATGCGCCTCGCCCTCACGGTGGTCTCCACGATTCCCGCAGTCCTCTGCGGGGTCGTCCTGATGCTTTCACTCACCGGTACGACCCTGAACCTTCAATCCGCCATCGGTTCAATCATGGCGGTCGGGGTAGCCGTGGCGAATGCCATCCTTCTGGTCACGTTCGCCGAAAAGGCCCGCCAGGGAGGGGCCACGCCGTTAGATGCAGCAGTGGTCGGTGCGGTCTCGCGCCTGCGTCCAATCCTCATGACCAGCGCGGCCATGGTGGCCGGCATGGTCCCGATGGCCCTTGGCCTCGGAGAAGGCGGACCGCAGACAGCACCGCTGGGTCGCGCGGTCGTGGGCGGACTACTCGTGGTCACCGTCGCCACCCTGGGCGTTCTGCCGGCCGTCTTCGCCCTGCTCTCGCCCAAAAACTTCCGATCCGCCTCGCTGGATCCCGAGGACCCCGCCAGCGCCCACTTCACGAAGGAAGAATCCCAATGAACCAGTCCAAGTCCCGAACCCAGTCGCCTGATCCCAGGCTTTCCGCTGCCGTCGCACTCCTCCTGACAGCCCTGGGGGCCACGGCCGCGGACCCGAAGCTCGTCTCCATCACCCATCCTACGCGCGGGGATATCACTCGGCATGTCGCTCTGCCCGGATCGTTGCGGGCCAACCAGCAGGTCACCTTGCAGGCACGGGTCGCCGGGTTCGTCCGAACGGTCCTCGTCGACCGTGGAGACCGGGTGACTGCCGGACAGGTGCTGGCAGAGATCGAGGTTCCGGAGCTGCTGGCGGAGAAGAGAAAACGGGCCGCGGAAGTCCGTGTGGCTGAGATCGAATCCCGACGCCTGGAGGACGGACGGAAGAAGTCGCCGGACCTCGTCACGCAGCAGTCGCTCGACTCGGCGACCGGGCGGCTGGAAGTGGCCCGGGCCGAGTTGGAGAGAGTCGAAACGCTCCTGGCGTTCGCAACGATCCGGGCCCCTTTCACAGGAACCGTCACGACCCGGTTGGTGGATACCGGGGCGTTCGTCGCGGCCGGTGCGGCCGGTGCGGCTTCGGCAGTGTTGACCTTGGCCGACACGTCCATCCTGCGCGCGGTGGTTCCCGTGCCGGAGGCGGAGGCCCTGCGGGTCAGGCCCGGCCAACCAGTCCGGGTGATGGTAGAAGGGACGACAAATGTCTTCGGCGGAAAGGTCAGCAGACATTCCGGAGCATTGGATGAGGCGACACGATCGCTGGTGGTGGAGGCGGACCTGCCCAATCCGGACGATGCGCTCCGACCCGGAATGTACGCCAACGTCCAGATCGGACTGGAGCGGCGATCCGGAGCGCTGTTGGTGCGGACCGACGCTCTGGCCCTTGAAAAGGCCGGCGTATTCGTGTTCCGAATCGAGAATGGCTTGTGCAGGAAGACCGCGGTGAAGACGGGCTTCCAAGATGGGTCGCTCACGGAAGTCGTCTCCGGACTGGCCGAGGAATCAGTCCTGGTGGTTCCCGCAAAATCGGCCCCGGCCGACGGCACTCCGGTGCGGACGGAGGAAGCTCGATGAAAGGGATTCTACGGGTATGGGCCTGGTTGCCGATCGCATTCCTGGTAGCCCACGGCGGCCCACCGTCGACGATCGATCTGGCCACGGCATTGCGTCTGGCAGGGGCGAAAAACCTCTCTTTGGAGGTCGCGCGCGAACGGGTCCGTGAGGCGCGGAGTCAACTGGAGCAGGATCGGGGACGGCTTTTCCCATGGATCGCCCCGGGAGTCGGCTACCGCCGGCACGACGGAAATCTTCAGGACATCGTTGGCGATGTCTTCGACGCATCGAAGCAGTCTGGAACCGCCGCGATGACGCTTCAGGCGCAGTTGGACCTGGGGGACTCGATGTACCGGGTCCTTGCATCGAAGCAGGCCCTGATCGCCAGCGAGGCCGGTTCGGAGGCCGCTCAGAGACAGACCGTGCTCTCGGTGGCGGTCGCCTACACTGAACTCGGGCAGGCATCGGCATCCGTGGTGACGGCGGACGAGGTGCGCCGGATTACCCGCGCGACCCTCAATCAGGTCCGAGCCGCGGTGGCTGCCGGGCTCGCCTCCGCCAGCGACGTCCGGAGGGTCGAGGTCCAGATCGGCCGCAACGAGCGAGCTTGGTTGGAAGCCGGCCAGGCTGGACGGGTCGCTTCGGCACGATTGGCACAACTGCTGCGCCTGCCACCGGCGGACCTGTTGACCCCGGATTCCCAGGAATTCGTCCCTGTGGTCCTGGTTCCGACCAACCGCGCGTTGGATTCTCTGGTGGCTTCGGCTCTCCGCGTGCGTCCGGAGATGCGCCGTTCAGAAGCGTTCGTCAGCCTTGCCAAGGCCCGAAGGGATGGGGCGACTCGGGGGGTGTGGCTCCCGACCGTCGGAGCGCAAGCCTCGTTCGGTGGATTGGCTGGCGGACGCAACGGTTCCTGGGGCAATGGCGACGACTTCCAGGATTACGGTCTGGGCCTGTCCTGGCGGATTGGACCGGGAGGCATCGGCGACGGCAGCCGGATTCGCTCGGAGGAGGCTCGACTTCGTATCGCGCGCCTAGAACGGGATCAACTTCAAGACGAGCTGGTCCGTGGCCTCGTGGAGCTGCGGTCAAGGACTGAGACCGCCGCGCGATTGCTGGAGGTCTCCGCCCAGACCGTCCAAGCGGCACGCGCCCTCGTCGAGATGACGCGGGACCGCCGGGAGTTCGGCGTGGGCGTGGTGCTGGAAGCCATCGAAGCGGAGCGGGAACTGGCTCGGGCGCAGGCAGAGCAAGTCGAGGCCGTGGCCGCCCACAACGGGGCCCAGTGGGAGCTTTGGCACGCCTCGGGTCAGGATCAGCCACCGCAGGACGGGAGGCTTCGACCATGAGATTCGGCTCCTCGCCGGGTTGGATCGCGACCCTTCAGGCCAGTCCCCTCCCCTTCACCGCCGTCGATTGGCAGATTTGAGAGTGGGGTGGGCAGCCCATCAAGGCTCCAAGCCGTGGATTTTCGGCCAGCATCCACGGGAAGTCGGAGCGTGAAGACGCAGCGACAGATTGTCGCCGATCCAACCAGGACAACCCGATTCATCGACGAAGGCCACGCCGATCGGCAGGTCGGGCCGCTCATCGGCCACACGGGTCATCTGAGCTTCCGCCTCGTCACTCATCTGAATCCAAGCTGTCTTGAGAGCGACGGGGTCGATGGCACGGGCCTGGATCTCCTCCAACCTTCCCGGATCAATCCGACCGAAGCGCTTCATCCTCTTCAGCAATGAGAGCGGAGTGAAGCCCGGGTCTTTGCCGCAGGCCGCCCAGCAGATCGCCGCGAGCGGGTAGGTCCGGTGTAGCTCCACGATATCGACATAATCGCGGGTCTCCGTCCGGGCCGATAAGGCCAAGGCCTTGTTTGTGGCGACATCAAATCGGTGCAACCGCCACCCCAGCACCGGATCGCGCTCGATGGGAAAAAACCGGAAGGCCGAGTCGGCGGCCCAGTCGATCTCAACCCACTCGGTTCCTCGGATCACCCGAGCTTTGCGAAACGTGGTCTCCTTTTCCCACTCGCCACAGGGCGACGGGGTCTCCACCCGAAATCCCGCCTGTCGCAGGCACAACACATCGCGCTCGCTCGCACGGGTCACTTCCTCGGCCAGTTCGTGGAAAAGGTCGAAGTCGCTCGAGAAACGCGGAGAGTCTTCCCCGGCATTCAGCACGATGCCTCCTGCGAAGTGGCTTTCCTCGCTGCGGAGACCGGCAAGAACGGTTAGGACGTCTTTTTGCAGAGCGGTAAGAGGCATTTGTGCAACTCCTGGGCCGCCCACCAGGCGCGGCGATCGCCGTATTCCCGCAGATGCTCCACGACCAACCGAATATCCTCCAGATGACGGATGCGGGCCTCGGGATGTCGAAACCAAAAGCACTCCGGGTGAGCGCGAACCAATTCGCTGGCCCTCTCGATGAGTGCCGGAGGTGCCGTCACTGCGGTCGCCACTTCGTTGGATTGTTCGAGCACCAGAGCCATGCTCCGGATAGTTAGCGACAGGCGGCGGGAGCGGCAAGGCGGCGGTTGTCTGCCTGGCCCCTCGCTCGCTTAGCCACTCGTTCGAAACAGCGAACCGCTGGAAGTTCACCCACCCACTGCCATCAACCGAGGAGCGGAGACTGAACCATCCGGAAAGTTCCCTACCCAAACGTCGAAAACCCAAGACTCAGACCTCAATAAAAACCCATGGATTGGGAGACTCAGGGGCGTTTCACTTTAGGCTTATCGTCGTCATCGTCGTCGTCCATCCCTTCCGCCAAGACGAAGCCAGCGCGCACTGGAGAGGGCATGGAGGACTGGGCACCCCGGACCGAACGCCAGATGATTTCGTTGAGTTCCAAATCATCCGCCGCATCTTCGCGGCTCAAGTCCATCTTGTCCGAACGTTCGCGGCCCCAGGCATCGGCGAGGTTCTTTTCATCGATCCGAGCTCGAGGCGTGATGGCCGTGTAGGGCTTGAGATCGGGCTTGGATCCAAAGCAGGCATGCATGGGCATCGCGGCCGCATCAAACTGGGTCATCGGCTTCATGCCGAGGATGAGTTCCATGGTCCGCAGCATCGAACACGTCGAGTACAGGGTGGAATCGACCGTCTTGCGTCGCACGTACGGGCTGATGGCATAGGCAATGGTTCTATGGGCATCAATGTGGTCGGGGCCATTTTGTGCGTCGTCCTCCACGACAAAAATCGCGGTGGAGGCCCAGAATTTCGAGCGGCTCACGGCCTCGACCAGTCGCCCCAGGGCCAGGTCATTTTCAGCCATGTACGCGGTCGGAGTTGGCTTGCCCGTCGAAGTTCCGGCCGTGTGATCGTTCGGAAGCCGCACAATTTGCAGGCGAGGCATTTCTCCCTCGCGCTCAAATCGATGCAATTCGGAGATGAATCGGTCTGCCCGGGCCAAGTCGCTGTAATCCATGTCGAAACTCCGGAAGTGCGGATCAAAATGTCCCTGGAGCGTCGGAACCAAGGTCGAACACGGGTCATTGGTGGTCGCACCATTGTTGACGAATTCACCGTAGCTTCGGTAGGTCACTTTGGCCGCTTTGGCTCGGTCCCAAAGATAACCGCCGGCGGGCTGCGCGATCTTGAAGCGCCCCTCGCTCGGATACGCGTATTTACGGTCCTGATTGTGGCCGTAACTCATCGGCCAGATACGCTCGACGAAGTCCGTCGCGTAAGCACCCATGGTCCATTCGTGGCCGTCGGCACTCACTTCGCTCTCGACGTAGAAGTTGTCCAGCAACACGAACTCGCGGGCGAGTCGATGATGGTTCGGGGTGACGGACTCGGGAAAAAGGCAAAGCGTGGAATCGCCCTTTCCCTGCGGCATGTCGCCCAGAACCTGATCGTAGGTGCGGTTTTCTTTGATGATGTAAATGCAATGGCGAATGGGAGAAGGGTCACCGATGATCAACGGCACGGGGTGTCCCGGCTCCAACTTTTCAGGCGGCGCCGGTGGGCGGCACGCCAAGGTTCGGGCTGTGTACCGCTTCAATTGCTTCTCAAGATCTTCGCGCTCCTTGGGCAACTCGATGATGGACAACGACCCCTGCAAGAGACCGCCAATGTATTCACGAATGGTTGCCGGCGCTTCGCGGCCGGGTTGAGGGCCCATGCGATTGGACTTGGAAGCCAACCCTTTGCCATTGGTCACCAAAAGCCGACGACCATCCGGAGTGACACGGACCGAAGTGGGATACCATCCGGTTGGAATGAATCCCATCGATCGGCTGCGACCAGGCTGCCGAACATCGAAGACGGCGATCGCGTTGATGTTGGCGTTCGACACGAAGAGCAAGGATTCGTCGGGACTGAGGGTAACACTGTTGGGCGTTGAGCCCGGGGGCGAATCCGGCTCCAGTTCGGCGGCGAGGGTTTCCACGCAACTGCCGCCACCGGTTTCAAGAACACTAATGGTGTTGCGGTTGGCGTTGGCGACGAACAGAAAGTTGCCTGCCCGGTTGAGGACCATTTCATTCGGATGCTCTTGCACGGGCCATCGAGCCAGCTTGCGCCCGGAACTCAGCTCCAAAACCCCCACCTCAGCACGCCCCCAATGACTGATGTAAAGTCGGTCGTGGGCGACGTCGGGTAGACAGGCAAACGGATACGGTGCCTCCGTGTTCAGCACCTCCAAAAGGGCGCGAGCACGCTTGGTGATGGATTCTTCGTCGAGATCGAGCCAAGGGTCTTTTTCTCCCGCGACCGGCGGCGCAATGCGCTCTCCCAACTGAATGTCGCGAACCACTGTCCCCGCATTCGTGGCCCCCTGAAGGGCGACCTCTGTTACGGACTGCCCCAACACGTTGGCGACCCAAATCGTTCGACCATCCGGACTCACTGCGATTCCCGCGGGAATCCCCCTTTCAGACGCCGGCCGCAGCGCCACGGTGTTGCCATTGGCCAGGCTGCCTTTTTGGAAATCAAAGAGATGAATAACTTCTTTTCCCGCGCCACTCGCGACGATCCGCTTGCCATCCGGTGTGAAGGCGATTCCGTGAAAGGCTTCTGGGAGAACGGTCCTGGAAAGAATTTTGGCACTCGGAATGTCCACCAAGATGATCTCGTGGGGGCCAAAACCGGAATGGAGCACCGCAGCGAAACGCCCCGACGGATCGACGGCCATGTTCACCGGGAAATCTCCCAGAGAGACTTGCTTGCCCACCGGATCCAACAGCCATTGATTGGGCAATCGAACCGTTCCATCCGGGCGGCTGCCCGGCCAGTTGCCGGCTTCAGGTGGGGCTGAGCTACCGGTTTGCTGGTGGGTGAGACAACCGGCCACTAACGCCAGACCGGCCAAGCACGGCATCCAGAATCGCTTCATCTAAAATCATGCTTGCGACCCAGTACTGATTTAGACAAGTGACGACTTGGTTTCAAAGACCTCGTGATGGCTCGGATTCGAGCAACTCAAGGCAGCGGTAGAGTCTAATCACCGGCCGAACCCTCGACCGTCCAAGGGCCTGAGAGCGACCGTCCAATGGCCCGGATAGGGTTCACGCGGCAGCCAACTAAACCACGAACTCCAGCGGCGGTGCCTTGGGGATCGCACCCAGGGCCTGGCCGCGGTCGAGGAAGCGACGGATGCTCTCGCGACCGCGCTCGCCGTAGTCGAGGGTCCAGTGGTTCACGTACATGCCCACAAAGCGGTCGGCTAAGTCATGCCCCATGTCGCGGGCCCATTGCAGCGAATGCGCCACCGCCTCGGGCCGGTGGTCGAGGCTGTACTGGATACTCGCGGTCAAGACGTCGCTGACCCGCTTGCGCAAAACCGGTTCATGACGCTTGTGGATGACGTTGCCACCCAAGGGCAGCGGCAGTCCGTCATTCTCGCGGCCCCACCAGACTCCGAGGTCTTCACACACAACCAGGCCTTCGTTGGCGTAGGTCAACTGGCCCTCGTGGATGATGAGGCCGATATCGGCCACACCCGACTTCACGGCCTGAAAAATCTCATCGAAGGGCACCACCACCAGATCTAGCTCGGCACCGAGACGACCCGCCCACAACTGGAGGGCCAGGAAGGCGCTGGTCATCCGCCCCGGAATGGCAATGCGCCGGCGCAACACCTCGTCGCGAGTGTAAGGGTGCTTCGACACCAGCATGGGTCCGTAGCCGTCGCCCATGCTCGCGCCGCTGGGCAAC
This sequence comes from Verrucomicrobiota bacterium, assembly GCA_026397755.1. Classification (GTDB taxonomy): domain Bacteria; phylum Verrucomicrobiota; class Verrucomicrobiia; order Limisphaerales; family UBA9464; genus SXXZ01. The sequence continues at coordinate 466 of JAPLUF010000291.1, read as the reverse complement.
AAGGCGTACTGGTCGCAGACATGGGCGTAGGCGTGAATGCTAATGGCCGAGATGTCCAACTCACCGCGGGTGGCCCGTTCGTTGAGGGTCTGGATGTCTTGGAGGATGTGTTCGAAGCGCAGACCGGGGGTGGGAATCAAATCCCGCGCCAAGCCATAAAACATGAAGGCATCGTCCGGATCCGGCGAGTGGCCGAGTGTGAGCGTCAGCATACCGTTAGGTGTGCGGACGCTACGTCGGAACCCGGCGAAGTCGAGCGGGCGAATGCAATCACTGCCCCGGCGACGCTTCCAAAATGCGCAATAGGACCGGTTGGGAACACTGGCCGCCATCGCCCGTAGCCCGCAAATGGAAGAGCCGAGTCCCCGGACGGGCCTTGCGGGCGGCGGTGATGAAGAACTCCCGCTCGGTCTGGTCTTCGACAATCAACAGGCCGTTGAGGCCGATATTGTCCACGTAGACACCG
>JAPLUF010000234.1 GCA_026397755.1 Verrucomicrobiota bacterium | reverse complement strand
CGCCGGAAACATCGCGCCAAACCGATGCGGGCGCACCGGATTCAGCCAAAACGGCCATTCCAAGTGCCCAGCCTACAGAGAGGAACCTGGGAAACCAAAGCATGGGGATCTGCCTTTGGCCTTAACAGGATTCCGCCCCCGGAGGGAAGCTCGGACTGAGGAAGGTTTTTCGGATTCGGCAGCCGTAGGCGCAGTGCGTTGGAGCCGGGGGATACCTCGGTATCGTGGCTAGATCGCGTGCCGAATGAATTAAGGGTTTCGCGCGAGCGCTTCCAAGGCTGCGTGCACCGCGCGGTCTACCGAAACGGACTGCATGCAGCGGAAGTCTACTGGGCAATGCCGCAGGAAGCACGGGGCACACGGAGCCTCTCCCAGCAGGAGGTGGTGGCGTGGATCGCCGGGTAATCCGGGGCCGGTGAGTTCGGGGGAGGTGCTGCCGAAAGGGACCACCACTGGAACGCCCAAGGCCGCGGCCAGGTGCATGGGGCCGGTATCATTGGTGATCACCACTCGACACAAGGCCAGCGCGGCCATTAATTCGGCGAGCGTCGTCTGGCCGGCGAGTGAAGTGATAGGGAGGCCTTGCAGGCGGTGGGTGAGTTCTCCAGCCAACGGAATGTCAGCAGGGCCACCGAACAGCACAAAGTGGCACCCCGTCCGCTCAGCCAGTGTTCGGGCAACGTCAGCGAAGCGTTCCAACGGCCAACGTTTGGCTGGGCCATATTCGGCGCCGGCGTTGAGTCCGATGAGTGGTTTCCCCGAGGTCAGCAAGGCTCCGAGGCGGGCGCTCATCGCTTGGGTTGCCGTCGTGGATGCCACTAATCGGGGTGCCACTGGCTCGGCGTTGGCTCCCAGGTGACCCACCAATCGGAGGTAGCGGTGGAGTTGATGAGAGGCGACTGGGTAGGCCGTTCGGGGAGCAGTGGGGCTTGTTCGCGTCGTTGTAAGTCGGCGCACCTCTGCCTGTGTCCGTTTGCGCATGCGCGCCGCGCCCGGGACCGGTTGGACACGATCGGTGAGCAGCCAGCTTCGAAGTCCTCCCCCCGATCCGACCCGCCTCGGAATGCCTGCCCACCAGGTCTCCAGCGCAGAACGCAGGGAGTTAGGAAAGATCACCGCCAAGTCGGCATTGATTGAGCGTAGGCGGCGCGCCACCGACAGAAATTTTTCGCCGGTCTTGAAGGTTTGTACGGCATCCACCGCTGGATGAGAGACCCAGAGATCGTGGAGCTTTTCCGGGCACAGCAGGGTGATTCGCGCCTCGGGGAAGCGTTCCCGAAGGCGGAGAACTGCCGGGGTGGTCATCACGGCGTCTCCCAGCCAGTTCACGCCCCGAATGACGATGTGCCGGGTGGTGATGAGGGTGGAGTTCATGAGGACGGACCCGGGGCCTGATCGTGGGTCCTCTGATTGGCCGTGGGAGGTTTCCACCGTCGATGAACCCAGAACCAATTCGCCGGGTCGCGGCGCACGGCGATGTCATATTGGCGATGGATCTCGAGGGTGATGTCCTCCAATGAGCGTTCCTGTCCGTGCTCGTCGTGAGCGGGAATCACCGGGCCGACTTCAATTCGCCAGCGCGCTAGGTCAGTGCGGTAGCAAATTGCCATGGTCAGAAGCGCCTTGTAGCGCAGGGCGATCACGGCCGGAGCCGGACTGCAGGAACAGTGATGTCCAAGAAAAGGCAGCCACAGCCCCTTGCCTCCACCGTGTTGGTCTGAGAACAGGGCCAGTATGGATTGGTTCTGATCGAAGAAACGGTGGATGGCGCGTGTGGCTTCGTGCCGTTCGATGAACTGCACTCCGGTCAGGGATCGTAGACGTTGGAGAGTTGTGTTGAGGGCGGTAAACCGTTGGGCCCGGTAGGTGGTCGCCAAACGCCAATTGGGCCAATGACCCTGCACGTGCGCCAGCAAGTCGAAGCCGCCGAAATGGCCCGTGGCTACAACCAGTCGATCGGCACCGCTTTGCAATAGGTCCTCAAGACCCACGATCTCAATGCGTGCTAACAACTCTCTCGGATCCATGCCCGGGGTGCGAATGGCGCAAGCGTAGGCCTCCCCGATCCGCCGAAAGTTCTCGAAGGCCAAGGCATGTATTTCCTTCGACCTCAACTCGGGGAAGGTCTTGGCAATGTTGTCTTCGGCCACGCGGCGGTGGCGGCGGTCGAGTCGGTAAGCCAAGCCGCCGAGCAGGCGACCCAAGCGGGCGACCGTCACCAGTGGTAAGCAACGGATCGAACCCAACAGGGCGCTCAGAAACCATTCAACAACTCGGGAAAACACAGCGTGTGTGGGAAGCTGCCACGAAGGTGGGGATCATTCCAAGGCCTCGCGCATGGCCTTGAACCAGTCTCCGCCATCGTCTTTGTCCACCGGTCGGGCGGCTGCCTCATCGGCGTCCTCGACGCATTCGGGCGGGAGTTCTCGCAGGAAGGGTGAGGGGTGACAGGGCATGACCTGGTCGTAGCGCCGGCGTCCTGAGCAGTGGCTGATGCGCAAGGTGTCCTGGGCTCGGGTGATGCCGACATAGAAGAGGCGGCGTTCCTCGTCGAGGGTGCCCTCATCCTTGCTGCGGGAGTGGGGCAGGAGACCGTCTTCTACTCCCACGATGTGGACATGAGGAAACTCGAGCCCCTTAGCGGCGTGCATGGTGATGAGGGTCACCTGGTCTCCGGTCGTGTCTTTCTCTTCCTCGCGTTCCTGATCCAGGGTGATCCCCGCCAGAAACTCATCGAGTCGGTCCATGGGCTTGCCGAGAAACTCTGGGACAGCGTTGGGCAACAGCGGTCCGGTGGGCCGTGGAGCGGGTGTCATGTCCGAGAGTAATCCCTCGGGATCGTTCTCCAAGTCTACGGGTTTGGTAGACTTCTTGGGGGTGATCTCCTCGCGCTTCTTGCGACGGGCCTCGGCGGTTAATTTGCCGTCTAGGTCGTCGATCAGTTCCTGAATGTTGCGCACCCGGTTGTCGGCTACGTCCTGGTTTTTTTCGGCCCTGCGTAAATCCGCCAAATAACCGGTTTCCTCGAGCCAATGATCGGCCCAATTGCTCAGGCAGATGGGTGAGTTCTGGAGCAGGGGAGCCCGCGTTGTGTCAATCCAGTGGGCGAAGGCGGTGATGGAGTCCCGCGTCCGTGCCTGGAAGGAGGCCAGCACGTCGGTGTGCCTCATGATGGTGTACACGCTGGCTTTGCGGTCCGCGCTGAAGGCTAGAAGTCGCTCCATGGTGACATCGCTGAGTCCCCGGGCCGGCTTATTGGCGATGCGCAGCAGGTTCACATCGTCGTTTGGATTTACGAAGCTCTTCAGGTAGGCGAGGATGTCTTTGATCTCGCTGCGATCGAAGAAACTCTGGCCGCCGATCAACCGGTATCGGATCCGCGCCTTGCGCAGAGCCGCCTCGATGGGGCGCGACTGGATATTGGTGCGGAACAGGATGGCCTGCTTGCCCCAATTGATCTGCTGGGTGAGTCGGTCGTACTCGATGTTCTCTGCCACGGTCCGGCCTTCGGTCTCGTCGGTGTCGAAGGCGTAGAGGGTGATTTTGCTGCCTTCACCTTTGGCCGACCAGAGGCTCTTCTCACGTCGCCGGGTGTTCTGTCGGATGACGGCGTTGGCGGCGCGGAGGATCATGTTGGTGGAGCGGTAATTTTGCTCCAGCTTGATGATCTTGACCTCGGGGTAATGCTTTTCGAGGTCGAGAATGTTGGCGATCTCGGCCCCGCGCCACCCGTAGATGGATTGGTCGTCGTCACCCACCACACAGAGGTTTCGTGAAGCGCTGGCCAGATGATTAATGAGCTCGAACTGGCTGGCGTTGGTGTCCTGATATTCATCCACCATGACATAGCGGTACTTGCGCCGGCAGGCCTCCAGGGCTTCGGGATGTTCCCGGAAAAGCCGCAAGGTCAGGAGGATGAGGTCGTCGAAGTCCACGGCGTTGCAGGCGTGGAGGGCGCTTTCGTAGCGGCGAGCCACGTGCTCTGCGAGTGCGCGGACCGAGGGGTCTTCGAAGCCGCCGCGGCTGCCGCCATTCTTGAACTTGCTGAGCATGGACAGCACGGCTCCGGCATCGGTCTTTTCCCCCTTGGCCGAGATTTGGCTGAGGATTTTCTTCATCGCAGCGAGTTGGTCGCCGGTGTCGTAGATCACGAAGTTCTTCTTATAGCCCAGTTTCTCGATGTGTTGTCGGAGAATCCGCACACAGAGCGAGTGGAATGTGCACAAGGTGGGGCGTTCAAGGAACGGGTCTTCCGGTGCCCCGGGATCTTGGCGAGATTTGCGTACCTTGGGGATCATCTCGTTGACCCGCTCGAGCATTTCCTTGGCGGCCTTGTTGGTGAAGGTCACCGACAGGATGTGTCCAGGGGCGATGCCTTTGCCGATCATGTGGGCAATCCGGCAAGTCAGGGTGCGTGTCTTGCCTGTGCCGGCTCCGGCCAAGATGAGGACCGGACCGGAGTGGGTGACCACGGCGGCTCGTTGCTGCGGATTGAGCGATCCCAGATCAAACATGGGGGCCGGAGAATGGGGCGCAGCGGTGCGGGGTCAAGGGGCACCCCAAGGCATCCGGTGTTTCCCTTCGGAATCTCCGCCTGAGCGGAGACTCCGAGAGGAGTGTTACTCGTGATCAGGCGCGGCGTTCGCGGATGGAGGCCAGCAGGTCGGCGACGACCTCGCCCCGAGGCTTCGCCCCCACATTGCCCTTGCCGTGCAGGCGGACGCTAACGACCCCGGCCTCGAGGTCGCGCTGCCCCACGACCAGCATGGTGTGAACCTTGGATGTTTCGGCGTCGGCGATCTTCGCTTTCACGGGGTTGGCACTCCAGTCGCCTTCCACTCGAACGAACTGGGCGCGCAACTCAGCGGTGATCGACTTGGCGTATTCCACCAGCGGCGCCTCGTCGTTGAGCGTCAAGACCCGCACCTGTTCGGGGGCGAGCCAAAGCGGGAAGTTCCCGGCGTAATGCTCGATAAGGAAGCCGATGAACCGCTCGTGCGTGCCCAGCGGGGCGCGGTGGATGCACAGCGGTGTCTTCTCGGTGTTGTCCCGGTCGCGGTAGGTCAGGCCGAAGCGGGCGGGCACGGCGAAATCGACCTGGTTGGTGGCGATGGTGAATTCGCGGCCGATGGCGCTCCAGACCTGCACATCGATCTTGGGTCCGTAGAACGCCGCTTCGTTGGCCACCTCCACGTAGTTAATGCCGGACTCGATGAGGACCTGCCGAACCATGTCTTCGGTCTTCTTCCAGAGTTCGGGCTCATTGACGAACTTCTGACCCAGTCGCGCCGGATCATGGGTGCTGAAGCGCATTTGGTAGCGGTCGAGCCCGAAGATCTTGAAGTACTTCAGGTACATTTCGTTGACCGCCCGGAACTCCTCGGCGAACTGCTCGGCCGTGCAGTAAATATGCGCGTCGTTCATGTTCATGCTGCGGACGCGCATGACACCGAAGAGCTCTCCGGACTGCTCGTAGCGGTAGCAGGTGCCGTATTCGGCGAGCCGTAGCGGCAGGTCGCGGTAGCTGCGCGGTTCCGCCGCAAAGATGCGGTGGTGATGCGGGCAGTTCATCGCCTTCAGATAATACCGTCCGCCCAAGAGGGTGATCTCGGTTTCCAGTTTCTGGATGTCGTGGCGAACCTGCTCCTCAGTGTAGCCGCTGGGGTTGGGCGCAATGGCCTTGCCCATGCCTTCGGCGAGTTGGATGAGGTCGGCACGGCGTTCCGTGAGCGCATCGCGCTTCTTCCGTTCGTCCTCCTCGAGCATTTCTATCGGGGGGAACATGGACTCGGCGTAGTACGGGAGATGGCCGGAGGTTTTGTACATCTTCTCCTTGGCCAGATGGGGCGTTTTGACACGCACGTAGCCGGCCTGGAATTCGGTCTCTTTGGCCAACCGTTCCAACTCCTCCACCAGCACCGTTCCTTTCGGTAGCCACAGCGGCAGGCCGGGCCCGACATATTCCGGATCCATGGCGAAGAGCCCCATCTCGGTGCCGATCTTTCGGTGGTCCCGCTTGCGGGCTTCCTCTTGCATCAGGAGCCAGTTGTCCAACTCCTCCTTGTTCTTGAAGGCCGTGCCGTAAAGGCGCTGGAGCTGGGGGTTCTTCTCGTTGCCCCGAAAATACGCGCTGGCGACCTTTAGGATCTTAATGCCCCCCGGCTTCACGTTGCCCGTGCGCATCACGTGGGGGCCGGCACATAGGTCCACGAATTCGCCGTTCTTGAAGAAACTAATGGCCTCGCCCTCGGGGATGTCGCCCATGCGCTGCACCTTGAAGGTTTGTCCCTTGCCCTCGAAATAGGCCAACGCCTCGGCGCGGGTCTGGATCGACTTCTCGAAGACCTGGTTCTCCTTGGTGATCTTCCGCATCTCCTCCTCAATCTTGGGGAAGTCTTCCGGAGTGAAGCGGTGCTTCAGGTCGAAATCGTAGTAAAAGCCTTCTTCCGTCGGGGGACCGATGTCCAACAACGCATCGGGCCAGAGCCTCAGGACCGCGGCCGCCAAGATGTGCGCGCAGGAGTGACGCAGGCGCATCAACTCGTTCATCTGCTCCCGCTGGTCCAGCGTCTTGCGCTGAACCTCGGACTTGGCGGATTCAAACTGGGGTTGTTGTTCGTCGTTCATTCAGGAATCGGGATTGGCAGCAGATGGACGCAGATGAAGGCAGAAGGAGGGCGGCTGTG
>JAPLUF010000125.1 GCA_026397755.1 Verrucomicrobiota bacterium | reverse complement strand
GGTCCTCCGGAAATCGGATTTTGCGGCGCGGACGGCGGCAACTCCGGGTTAGGCATCGAGGTCGCTAATCGAGCCAATACTCGAGCGGCGGCGGCAAAACCGAAGGTGCCGGTCACCTGGTCGAAATTGCGCGACAAACCCAAGTTCAAAATCGTGTTCTTCTGGTTGAACTCGATGCTCTCATTGAGGGAAAGACCGATAGAGCGGTAATCACTCTCTTCGCTGTACGAAAGTTGGGGGCGCGTGATGAAGCGACCGGCGGTCAGGTCGAGTTCAACGGAGCCAGCACGACGGATGTCCTGGAAGTTCTGGAGCGGCAAACGATCGGTTCCTGGCGCGGCTGCGGCCCCGGTCGGGGTTGCTCCCGAGATGCCATCGTAAACGAAGTTTCCTTTCACCACGGCCTTGGCGTTCAGGGCCTGCTCGGCATAAACGGCGTGGGTCCGGATGTGAATCCGATCGTTGTCCTCGATATAGTCCTCGTAGCGGTAATCCACCCGGTTCTCAGCCCGGGCCCGGACCGAGGAAACGCAGTGGAGCAACAAGGCAGTCAGGACGGGGCTGATTCGGGCCATCAGGCACCGGGACCACGGAGGCATGGGTTGGATCAGAAGGTTCAAAAGCGGGTCAGGCAATCTTTTAGGCGCCTCAACCCCCGCTTAGGTTTCACCGGTATCGCAGCCTTGCAACCCCTCCACGCGTCGTCCGTGGCTGAACCCGGGTCCTCCGGAAATCGGATTTTGCGGCGCGGACGGCGGCAACTCCGGGTTAGGCATCGAGGTCGCTAATCGAGCCAATACTCGAGCGGCGGCGGCAAAACCGAAGGTGCCGGTCACCTGAGTGGCTGAACCGAAGCCCGATTCACAGTTGAGGCGCAGGGGCATTTCGTTGTCCGAGGCGCGGGTCGCACAAACTTGGCCGTCACGGTCCGGAAAGACCGGAGCCTCGGCCGAGTGAACACAGTCGATGCGCAGTTTTTTAGCAGTTCTAGAAAACCCGTGTTCCTGGCGGAGGCGCTTGCGCACTTCACTCAACAACCGGTCGTGCGTCACGGTGGCCAAATCGGCGACTCGAACCGCGGTCGGATCACGGCGTCCGCCGGCCCCGCCGCAAACCACCAACGGAATCCCGGCGCCATGACACAAGGCGATCAACCGAACCTTGTTGGCCATGGCGTCGATGGCATCCACCACGAAGTCTGGGCGGTCTTCGGAGACCGAACCGGTCTCCAACCCCAGAAGGCGCGACGCCGTGTCGGCCGTGAAAAACTCCACCCGGACTTCTACCCGTGCCTCCGGGGAAATCGCCCGAACTCGTTCCGCCATGACCTCGACCTTGGACCGACCCACCGTGGAATCCAGCGCATGCAACTGCCGGTTGATGTTGCTGACGCACACTTCGTCGAGATCGACCAAGGTCAACCGACCTATCCCCGAACGGGCCAGTGCTTCCACCACCCAGGAGCCCACGCCGCCTATGCCGATCACTAGAACGTGCGCGGCGCGAAACCGACTCAGTGCGGCCGCCCCGTAAAGCCGTGCGATCCCTCCAAATCGGAAGTCAAAATCACTCATGATGGAAATCCTCGAGCGACAACGGGGCTCAGGACAGGAACCTCTGGAAGGCTGCAGTTCGCTACCGATTCACCCAAGACCACCCGCCGATCTCTGGAGCGCCCGCTCCGGCGAATTTCAGAGTTCCTTCCAGTTGCGGTGACGGTAGTTGTTCCAAACCCAACGGAAGTCGGGGTTGTTGGGACCGCCGCCACTCCAGTTGAAGCTGGAGATGCCGACGGCGGAATCTTTCGCGGCCTTGATGGTCTTGGCCTCGATCCAGCGGTGCCCCTCATAGTGGCCATCTTGGAAGGAGAAAGTGCTGAAGTTCCCGTGGAACACGGCAAACGGATCGATCCATCCCTTGGAATCCGTACTCAGCACCCAGGTGCCGAGGTTGGAATTGCGCGGATCAGATTCTTCGATAAACACGAAGGACTGGGACGGGGAACTCACCTCGGAGGCCTTGAGGTACGGAGGCTGAGAGGCTTCCCATCCGAGAATGCCGTTCATACCATTGGCCTTGGAATAACTGTCGTAGGCCCATCCGGCGCCCGGACGCCGCTTGGAACGCAGGTCTCCCGGGCAGTGATACGCTCCAAAAGCCGAGCAGTACTCCCACATTGGGGAATTGGTCATGCCCTTCTGAACCCGCTTGAGTGCTTCTTCGAGGGTAATGCCATTGGCGATGTCTGGCACCGGTCCCTGCCAATAGCCGCCACCGGTGAGTGCCACCACAGCTCCCCCCTTGTTCCTCCAACTATCGGTCGGAGCCAAGGAGTCGTTATTGTCCATCGAGTACATGGTCCAAGCCAAGATCAGTTGCTTCTGGTTGCTAGCGCAGGCTGCACCCGTGGCTTTCGCTTTCGCCTTGGCCAAGGCCGGCAAGAGCATGCCGGCCAAAATCGCAATGATGGCAATGACGACGAGCAACTCGATCAAGGTGAAACCGGAATCACTCGGACGACGGCCCGACGCACTCAAAGAACACGAATTAATTTTCATGAACACGGATAAAAGTTAGGAGGAAATAATAGCCCCGTTTTGGATCGGACTCCAAGCTCATACGGCGCTCCTACAGAATGTTCAAATTCCGTCGGCGGGCCGACACAACCGCACCTCGCCTGAGCCTCCAATACTTCGCCCTCCGGTTCCTGAATGCGAATGAGGATGAGGCGGATGGGGCGTTTTCTCGAGATGGAATGGGGAAGGCAAAGTTTACAAAAATCGTGTCAGTGACCCTCGCCCATTTTTTAGGGAGCCACCGGTTCATGGCCAATTTCCGTGAGAGCCCGCTCAAGCTCCCAGAAAGACATTGCGTTCAACCTCCGGGTTTTGGGTCACTGGCGGGGTGACTATGGTCGAACGCATCATGACCCTGATTGTTGGGCTGCTACTGGGTCTGGCGATCGGCTGGATCCTTAGAAGTCTGCGTCGAGAACCCTCGACGGCGGCCGGCTCAGCCTTGGAGGAAGAACTGCGCCAGCAGGCCCTCCGGCGAGAGAGCGAGGCCAACGAGTGGCAGACCCGATCCGCCAACGCCCAGGCGGCCGCCGCCGCTGCGGAAGCCTCTCGGGACGGCGCGCGCCGGGAGGCGTCCCAAGCCATCGAGGCACATCGTGAAAAAGACACCGAGGCAAACTCACTTCGCCTTGAATTGGCCCAGACCCAAAGTCGCCTGGCCACGGCCACCGCAGAGAGCACTGCAGCCCGAGCCAGCATCCTCGAGCAGCAGCGGGTCCATGAAGAATCTGAGCGCAGCCTCAAGGAAACCCATGCGCAATGGGTGGCGGAATTGCGAACTTCGCAGGAGAAGTCCCTGACGGATCTCAAACAAAGCTTCGCCGGCCTGAGCGCGGAGGCTCTCAAGCAGAACGGACCGGAATTCCTGCGTCTGGCCAATGAGACGTTCACCCGCTTCCAGGAGTCGGCCAAGGGAGACTTGTCCTTGCGCGAACAGCGCATCGAATCGCTGGTCAAACCCCTCGAGGATCAGCTCAAGGCCTACCAAGCTCGGCTCCAGCAAAGCGATTCCCTCCAATCGACCGCCCTCGGAGAAGTCCGACGGCAGGTCGAACAGCTTTCGACCCACAGCCAGACCCTTTCCAGCGAAACCCACCGTCTCCGCGCGGTGCTCTCCTCTAATCAGGCCCGGGGACGGTGGGGTGAAGAGACCTTGCGCCGCGTCGTGGAGGCCTCCGGCATGAGTGCCCACTGCGATTTCGTGGAACAAGTGCGCGAGGGGGATTCTAAACCCGACCTCATTGTCCGACTGCCCGGCCAGCGGGTGATCATTGTGGATTCCAAGGTCCCGGATCTGGAGTTTCTCGCGGCCGTCGATTCGGAGGAGGAAGGACGGCGCAGCGCCGCACTGGCCGAGCACGCCGCCAAGATGAAATCCACCATCAAGGCGTTGGCCGACCGAGATTATCCGGCTCAATTCAACAACGCGCTGGACCATGTGGTGCTCTTCGTTCCGGCGGAATCCCTCTTCAGCGCCGCACTCGAGGGAGATCGGGATCTCATTGTCTGGGCCGCCGAACGCCACATCCTCCTGGCCACACCCGCTTCACTCATCGCCCTACTGCGGAGCGTTGCGGTGAGCTGGCAGGCGCATGAACAGTCTCAGAATGCCCAGCAAATCGCCGAGGCGGCGCAAACGCTTTATGAACGGGTCAACCGCTTCGTGGAGCATTTCGAGCGGATTCGGGACGGGTTGAGCAAGGCCACCAAGGCCTATGATGACGCCGTGGGTAGCTACGAACGGATGGTCAGACCGAGTGGCGAACGCTTGGCCCGACTGGGCGGAGGCGTCGACAGCCGGACGCTCCCGGAGATCCAAACCCTCGACACCTCGCTGAGGCAGGCCCCAGAAAATCGTCTCCCCCTCGCACCGTCCAAGGAATTGGGCCCGACCGTGTGAGTGCTTGGGGTTGTCGCGACTCAGACCGTCGGCAACCTCGGCTGCAAAGACAACAGTCCGAGGACAGCCTCTGTCTTCAGCAACCAGACCCGACGCGGCGGCAAGGGTTCTTGATCGGTCAATCCCAATAGACCAACAACCGCCAAAGTGCAGGCTCCGACAATCCAGGTCCGCCGCCCGGTCCGGAATCGAGCGATAGCCTGGATGCGATGGACTAGCGATCGCGGGGCTGCCGAAGAAGGCCCCTGCCACGCTACGGCGACTCGATCTGCTTCCAAGCCCGACGCTTTCTCTAGGCACTTCAGAAGTACCTGTCCGTACAACACGTTGCTGACACGGTCCGCTGACAGTGCGTGAACATCACACGCTTCTTCGCGATCTTCACGCCATCGCTGCAGAATCCAGCCCACCACCGGGTTGAACCAATGCACGGTTCGCACCGTTTCTAGGATCACGTTCAGCCGAAGGTCGTGCCGCCGAAGATGGGCTATCTCATGGAGAAATATTAGACGAATCTCCTTCTGGGAAAACTGCTCTGCCAGGTTGGGAGGCACCAGCAGACAAGGTTGGATTAATCCCGCCAGACACGGACCCCCCACTTCCTGGGATTGCCGAATGGGAACCCGGCGCAAGGATATCGGCTCTTCCCGGGTGGCATCATTCCAAAGGTCCACCAAACTCGATGGCGCGGACTGCGAGCGAGCAATCCTCTGTTGAAGCCGCCTCCAATCCGCTATCATCCAAGCAACTCGGAAGACCACGCCTGCGGCCCATGCCGACAGGCACCAACGCCATCCATCCATGGGAAAAGACCCAGCAGTGATCGGTGGCAACAGCGGAGCGGTGACATTGAAGAGGCTAACCGGAGAAGGGATTTCCCAGGGCCACACCAATCGCGCCAACACCAGACCACTCAGGATCAACCGCCAATCGGGTGAAAGGTGCCGCCGAAGCAACCGCCGCACTCCAAGCACGAGAATTCCCAGCACTGCCGCATTGGCGGAACCGCTTATCAGATCCCACCCCAGATTGCGAATAACCTCCTGGCTCATGTCAGAATGTCTCTGACTGGCCTAGCAGGTTGCTTGCCTAACTCTGCCTACTTGGAGGTTTCAGATTCCAGAATCCGACGCAACTCGCTCATCTGAGCCTTGGAGAGCTTTCGACTCTCAACATAGTGAGCCATCATGCCAGTGAGAGATCCGCCAAAGACGCGGTCCAGAAAGGATCGTGTCGCCGCCGAGACGCACTCTGCTTCGGAGACCTTTGCGCTGTAGTGATAAATCCGACCGATGGCTTCGTAGCTCAAGGCGTCCTTGCGAACGAGTCGATTGAGCAATGTCTTGGCGGTAACCGCCATCCAGGTGGGATCCTCTCTTTGGAGTTGAACAATAACATCCGCGGAGGTCACCGGATGTCGTTTCCAGACAATCCTCATGATCTCCCATTCCGTCTCTGAGATACGGGGTAACGGCATAATGTCTCCATCAAACGGTAACGAGGGGCTTAAGAGCTCTTCGCTACTGCCGTGCCCAACTTATGTCAATTGGGGTTTCCTGATATTTTATCCAGAGAACCAGCGGCGGCCAGCCAGTCTTGGAACCGAAGCCCAGAGGACCGGAAAAGAAAACCTCCAGACCGATTCAAACCGTCATGATTTCCTTCTCCTTGATCGCCAAATGCTGATCCACCTTGGCGATGAAGGAATCGGTTAGTTTCTGAACATCGGCCTCAGCGGTCTTGATCGCATCCTCCGAGACCCCGCCGTCATTCTTGGTCTTCTTCAACGCCTCGATCGCCTGACGGCGTTCATTTCGGACGGCGACGCGCCCTTCCTCGGCGATGCGCTTGCAAATCTTAACGAACTCCTGGCGGCGCTCGGAGCTTAAATCCGGCAGCACGATGCGAATGAAGCGCCCCTGTGAAGCAGGATTGAGCCCCAGACCCGAGGCTTGGATCCCCTTTTCGACGGCCTTCATGGTGGACTGGTCAAAGGGTTGCACCATGAGCATTCGGGCCTCGGGCGCTGTGATGGTGGCCAACTCCTTCAGTCGCATGTTGGAGCCATAGGCTTCCACCATCACGTTCTCAATGAGGGAAGGGGTCGCCTTGCCGGTGCGAACCCCGGAAAACTGGTTCAGGACGTGGTCCTCGGACTTCAGCATCCTCTCTTCGGTGTCAAAGATCACTTCATCGATGGTCATGGCGATTGTCTGTGGGTTTTGGTCGTTGTTAAAAATTGAGGCAGTGTGCTCTTCAGGCCACCACTTGGGTGCCCACCTTCTTGCCGAGCACCACATTGCGCAGATTATGGGGCTTGAAGAAATCAAACACGATAATGGGCATCTTATTGTCCATGCAAAGAGCGAAGGCAGAGGCGTCCATGACCTTCAGCTGTTTCTCTAGGGCCGTGGTGTAGCTGACCTGATCGTAGCGTTTTGCGTCGGCGTGCTTCTTGGGGTCTTTGTCGTAAATGCCATCGACCTTGGTCGCCTTCAACACCACTTCGGCTCCGATCTCATTGGCTCGCAACGCAGCAGCCGTGTCGGTCGAAAAGTAAGGATTGCCGGTCCCTGCTGCGAAGATGACCACGCGACCCTTCTCCAAATGGCGCACGGCCCGGCGCCGGATGAAGGGTTCGGCAATTTGGGTCATGTTAATGGCACTTTGGACACGAGTAGCAACACCCTGCTTCTCGAGCGCGTCTTGAAGAGCCAAGGCGTTGATGACCGTAGCCAGCATGCCCATGTAGTCACCCGTGGCCCGCTCAATACCCTTCTCGCTGCCCTGAAGACCTCTGAAAATGTTACCTCCGCCGACCACGATCACGACTTCGACTCCCAGCTGCTGAACCTCGGCGACCTGACAAGCCATGTCGTGCACCGCCTCCGGGTTGATGCCCTGCCCCTCGACGCCTCCGAGTGCCTCACCGCTGAGTTTTAGGAGGATTCGGCGGTAACGCGGTTTGGATGCTACAGCAGGTTTCTTCATCGGCGCAGTGTTCATATCAGTCCGACGATCTAGTCGTCAACGAGGTGGCACCCCGTTCGGCTGTAATCTCCAGGTTAATTCTCCGATGAAACCCGCTCGAACCGCCGCCCTGGGGACTGACGAACCAGTCGTTTGAGTTCGAGACTAAACAGAGCGACCTGGACCGCACTGGGAGGCAACCCGGACCCGCGGATAATCGGATCCACCTCCAAAGTTTCCCGGCCGAGGGCATCCCACACGGCCTGCTCCGCCGCGTTCAGAGTGATGGACGGAAACTCCGGCTGCCCAGATGGGACCTCAGGGCGATTGGATCCCGGGAATCGGTATTCAAACTCACTGAGAACATCCTCGATACCCTCGCACAACTTGGCCCCTTTCTTGATTAAATCGTGACACCCCTTACTGCGCGGGCTGTCGATCCGGCCTGGTACCGCAAAGACCTGACGACCGTAGTCGTTGGCCAAATTAGCGGTAATCAGAGCTCCGCTGGACAAACTGGCCTCGATCACCACCGTCCCCAGGCTCATGCCAGCCACGATCCGATTTCGGGCGGGAAAGGTGCCGCGGTCGGCGAAACGTCCGAAAGGAAACTGGGTCACCAAGGCTCCACGCTCGGCGATGCGTTCGAATAAGTCGCCGTTTTCGGAAGGGTACACTCGATCAATTCCCGTGCCCAACACGGCGATGGTTCGACCCTGGGCGCTCAAGGCCCCTTGATGGGCCGCTGTGTCGGCCCCTCGTGCCCCTCCGCTGATGACGCTGACCCCGGTGTAGGCCAGTTGGTAGGCCAGCTTCCGAGCCACTTCCATGCCGTAGGAGGTCGTCAAACGAGAACCCACGATAGCAACCCCTTGCATGTCTTCAGGGGTCAACTTCCCCTTCACATAGAGCACTGGAGGCGGATCATAGATTTGCTTGAGGAGCGCCGGATACTCAGGTTCGGTGAACGCCAGCACCGTCACCCCGGACTCCTGAATCCGGCGCAGTTCGCCTACCAAATCCACTTCGGACTCCCAACGGGCGATGCAGGAGGCCGTTGGACCACCGATGCCTGGTACCCGTTCCAACTCGCACTGCGAGGCCCTCAGCACTGCCGCGGGATCGCCTCCGAAATGATCGAGCAAATGGCGGATGCGAATCGGGCCGACGCCCGAGATCAGGTTCAGGGCCACGAGGGCCTCGATGGTTTCCATGGGAAGACTCTTCTAGTTTCTCCCAGCTAATTCGGTGCACGGCTCCGCTTTCTTTCAGACTTGGTGTCCCTTTGCGCTTTCGCATGGGGCCGATCGCTTGTTCCATTCGGAACCGACGATGCTTCACCGAATCACCGTTTCTGAACTTGCCCACCGCATCCACCAGGGAGAGGTGTCCTCCCGCGAAGCTACCCAGGCCTGCCTCGACCAAATCGGTCGGGTCGATGGCCAGGTTAAGGCCTACCTGAACTACGATGCGGCCGACGCGCTAGCACAGGCCGATGCCGCCGACCAACTGCGCGCATCGGGTTCGGCGACCCCGTCCGAGCATCCGCTGCTGGGGGTACCGATCAGCCTCAAGGATGTCATTGCCCACAAGGGCCAGCCCATGACCTGCGGTTCGCGCATCCTGGGAAACTTCGTGTCCCCCTACGACGCCACGGTCGTGAAACGCCTGAAACAAGCAGGTGCGGTGGTCTTCGGGCGACTCAACTTGGATGAGTTTGCCATGGGCAGTTCCACGGAAAACTCGGCGTTCTTCACCACGCTCAACCCCTGGGATACCACCCGAATTCCGGGAGGTTCCTCCGGTGGCTGCGCCGCCAGTGTTGCGGCCCACGAGTGCTTCGCCAGTGTCGGATCGGACACCGGGGGATCTATCCGACAACCCGCAGCCCTCTGCGGCGTGGTCGGCATGAAACCCACCTACGGTCGGGTATCCCGCTACGGGCTGACGGCCTTCGCGAGCTCCCTCGACCAAATCGGACCGTTCACCAAAACTGTCACGGATGCGGCACTGATGACTCAGGTGCTCAGTGGCCATGACCCCATGGATTCCACCTCCATGCAGGAACCCGTCCCCGATTATCGCGCGGCCTTCTCAGGCTCATTGAAGGGGCTTCGGATCGGCCTGCCCAAAGAATACATGATCGGCGGCATGCACCCCGAGGTAGAGTCATCGGTGCGAGCGGCCGTCCGCCAACTGGAGTCGCTCGGGGCCGAGATCGTCGAAGTCTCCCTGCCTCACACGGAATACGCGGCTGCGACCTACTACATCATCGCTCCGGCCGAAGCCTCGGCCAACTTGGCCCGCTTCGATGGCGTCCGCTACGGAGCTCGAGTAGATGGCTCTACTCCCATGGAGCTCAACAGCCGCACTCGCGGTCAGGGCTTTGGACCCGAGGTGAAGCGCCGCATCATGCTCGGCACTTACGTGCTCAGCAGTGGCTACTACGACGCCTATTACATCCGGGCTCAGAAGGTTCGCACCTTGATCCGCAACGACTTCCTGGACGTGTTCCAGAAGGTCGATGCCTTGGTCACTCCGACCACGCCCGCCCCGGCCTTCAAGGTGGGAGAAAAATCCAACGACCCGTTGCAAATGTACCTGTGCGACGTGTTCACCATTTCCTGCAACTTGGCGGGTATTTGCGGATTGAGCCTGCCCTGCGGATTTGCCTCGGATCCAAAACTACCGATTGGGCTTCAGCTCCTCGGCAAGCCCTTCGGCGAATCCACCTTGTTCCGTATCGC
>JAPLUF010000263.1 GCA_026397755.1 Verrucomicrobiota bacterium | reverse complement strand
TGCTTGGTGTGGTTGAGGCACTGGATGCCCTGGGCCTTGCTCTTGGCCTTGGCCAGGGCCGGCAGGAGCATTCCGGCCAGGATCGCGATGATGGCGATGACCACGAGCAGTTCGATTAGAGTAAAAGCTCTCCGACGAACGATGGTGAGGACAGGAGGAGGTGTCATGGCAGCGTTGGGGATTCTGAGGTTTATGGAAGTCCTGGCAGGGGTGGCTGACAAGGGGCAAGTCTGCATCTGGTTTGAATACGCTCCGTTGTCACTGGGAAGGGACTCTGGAAGGTTTCGGTCCGGGAACTAGTTGCATGAAACCACATTTCTGGACGATTCCATCGGTCATCCTGTGCGGAGCCGTTGTGTTTCTCCAAAGCCGATTGAGCGCCGAAGAAAACCTCGGGGATGGGATTCGAACGCCTTGGACAAGCGGCGTTTATCGCATGACCTCCGGCGGCCGGAATCGTGCGTTCATTCTCGATTTGCCCCAGACCGTTCGAACCGGTGCGCCATTGGTGATGGTGTTCCATGGCTTCACGGGTTCGGCCAAAGCGGTCCGCGAACTCACTGGATTCGTACCTTTGGTCGAGAAGCACGGTTTTGTGGCGGTGTATCCTGAAGGGACGACCGATTCGAAGGGGAAGTCGTTCTTCAATGTCGGCTATGAATTTCATCGGGACCAGACGGTGGATGACGTCGGATTCGCCCGGGAATTGGTCGGCCGGCTCGTGCGAGATCTGGGGGTGGACCCGAAGGCGGTGTTCGCAACCGGATTCTCCAACGGGGCAGACATGAGCTTTTATCTTGGTGCCCAGCCGAAGCCTTTTGTCTGCGCCATAGCGCCGGTCGCCGGAACCATGATGGAGTCTTGGGCCAAAGGTTTTAGGCCTGCCGATCGAATCTCCGTCTTGGCGGTGAATGCCCGACGTGACCGCACCACGCTGTGGGATGGCGATCTTCGAAACCGGGATGGCTGGGGGGCTTATTTGGGGACGGAGGGGGTGGTGGATTTGTGGGTCAAAGGATTGGCTCTCACCCGGCAGGACCGGGTTGTGCTGTCCCCGGGCATTCAACGGACCCGCTGGTTCTCCGGAGTCGGCAACACCGAGGTGAAGCTCTACGCGCTGGAGGTAGGCGGTCATGAGTGGCCGCGTCATCTGGGCGAAGAGAACCGGACCACGGCCGAGGTGATTTGGAGTTTTTTTGATGGGCATCGTCCGAGGTCGCGTTGATCCGAATTCATGCCGCTCTGCGATTCTGGGCGATGGCCAAGGCGAGGGCTAAGGCGAGGGCTCCGTGCACGTTGTCTGACGCTCCACGCTTCCAGAAATGGGGTGGGCTATTTTGGTTGGCAACTAGTTGCTGTCGGCCCGGTGCCTCCACCGGGCGGTCTGCGGGAAACTGGGTAAGAAACGGGGCGGGGAACAATTCCCGATTTTGGATGCACCAGTTCCTTTTGCCCAGAACTCGGTAAAGGGCTTCGCAACTTGAACGGGCTCTTGCCCAGGCATTGAGCAACAGTTGCTGAT
>JAPLUF010000077.1 GCA_026397755.1 Verrucomicrobiota bacterium | reverse complement strand
TGCGGCGGCCCGCGAGGCGGGTGAAAAGTTTCAAGCGACTGCCACGGCTGGCCTGAGCTCTGGAAAGCGCTTTGCCGACATCGCTTCGACCGAGAAGGTCTCGGTGATTCCTGTTCCGGAATTCACGACCGCGGCCCAGAACGTCGCAGGTCTCGATTCCCGCTTGAACCTCTACCTCGTGCGCAACGCCGCGACGAGCGTCAAGTCCAATGGGGTTTCTCGCTACACGGAAAGCACCGATGGAGGGTTCGTTCTGTACTTGGAGAAGAAGGAATCCGTGTCCGATGAAGTCGTGAAGCAAGCCCTGCCTGCGGCTCTCATCGAAGCCCGGCAGCAGCGCCGCATGTCGGTGTTCCAGTCTTGGTTCTCCTCTGAGTTCCAGAAGTCGGGAGCCTTGGCTGCTAGGACGCCTTCGACCTTGTCTGGCGTTCCGCCCGCCCAATGAAGGCCCCTGGGCCGGTCATCAAACTCTCCGCACCGGTGACCGGCCAGTTCTGGCCCGTCCCTGTTGTATACGAAGACGCCCGCCTGCTGGCCATCGACAAGCCGGCGCGGTTACTGACATCTCCAGACCGCTACGATCCGGAGCGCCCAAACCTCATGAAACTGCTCCATGCGGGCGTTGAGCGTGGGGTGGAATGGGCGGCGAGTCGGAAGTTGGACTATTTAGCTAACGCCCACCGGTTGGATTTCGAAACCACGGGCGTTCTGTTGCTGGCCAAGGACAAACCAGCGTTGGTCCACTTGGCCAACCAGTTCGGTGGTGCGAGGCCCGAGAAGACCTATGTGGCTCTGGTGCCAGGCAATCCGGAGCAGGACGAGTTCGAGGTGGATCTCAAGTTAATGCAGGATCCCCGCCTGACGGGCATGATGCGCTGGAACAAGGACGGCAAGAAGGCCTTCACGCGTTTTCGGGTCTTGGAGCGGTTCCGTGGCGTGACCCTGTTGTCCTGCCATCCCGAGACGGGGCGAACCCATCAAATCCGGGTTCACCTGAAGTTTGCGGGTTTTCCCATCTACGGAGATGAGTTTTACGGGGATGGACGTCGACTGTTCCTCTCGGCCCTGAAGCCGTCTTACCGTCTCAAGGAAGGGCAGGAAGAGCGACCCCTGACGCCATCGCTCGCCTTACATGCATGGAAGTTGACTGTAGTTCATCCGGACGACGAGCGGCGGGTCGAGATAACGGCACCCTGGCACGACGACCTAGAGGTAGCCCTCAAGTACCTTCGTAAGTTCGGTAAATAGTCATCATGCCACGGCCTCCCAGATGTCTGGGAATCCGTGTTGTTGATTGCGCTGTTTGCTTTCCAATGGACGGGCTTCGGACTTCAATTGTCTTCTAACCGTGAGTTACCAGGTCATCGCCCGAAAATACCGTCCTCAGCGTTTTGCAGACGTGGTGGGGCAGGAACATGTGACCACCACCTTGGCCAATGCCATTCGTCTTGGGCGGATCGCGCATGGCTATTTGTTCTGTGGTCCTCGTGGCACAGGCAAGACCACCTTGGCGCGCATCTTTGCCAAGGCGCTCAATTGCACCGGTGGACCGAGCGTTGAGTTTGACGATGCCGACCCTAGGGTGAAAGAAATCACCGAGGGGCGCTCCTTGGACGTATTGGAGATCGACGGTGCTTCGAACAACGGCGTCGACCAAGTTCGTGAGTTGCGGGACACGGCCAAGTTTGCGCCCGCCTCGGGTAAGTTCAAAATCTACATCATCGACGAGGTTCACATGCTCTCGACAGCGGCTTTCAATGCGCTGCTCAAGACGTTGGAAGAGCCCCCGCCGCATGTGAAGTTTCTCTTCGCGACGACCGATCCCGAGAAGGTTTTGCCGACGATTCTGAGTCGATGCCAGCGGTTTGACCTTCGTCGTATCCCAGCGGCACTCATCGTCAAGCATCTGGCTTGGATCGCCGAGCAGGAGAAGGTCTCGATCGATCCGGACGCCCTCTTGGCCATCGCCCGCGGTGCGGACGGCGGCATGAGGGATGCCGAGTCGACTCTGGACCAGTTGATCAGCTTTTGCGGTGACCGGATTGTCGAATCCGATGTGTTGTCGATGTTCGGCTTGGCGGCCCGTGCTCAGCTCATGCATCTGGTGGACGCGCTTTTGGAAGGCGACGTCGCCACCACATTGCGACTTCTG
Source organism: Verrucomicrobiota bacterium (assembly GCA_026397755.1). Classification (GTDB taxonomy): domain Bacteria; phylum Verrucomicrobiota; class Verrucomicrobiia; order Limisphaerales; family UBA9464; genus SXXZ01. The sequence continues at coordinate 10,488 of JAPLUF010000077.1, read as the reverse complement.
GAGGAGCTGACCAGTTCAGGCAAAGACTTGGGGCGTTTGCTGGCGGACTTGCTCAATCATTTCCGCAATTTGTTGCTCTTTCAGGTTTCCGGGTTCGAGGCGGGTTTGCTCAATGTCAGTGAAGCCGAGATGGGAGCGCTGACTCGCCAGGCCAAACACATCGACGCGGACGCCCTGACGCGAGTGATGGAGGTGTTGAGTGCGGCCGAGGGGCGTCAGCGTGAGGTGGCTTCCAAGCGCATCTTCATGGAAGTGACGCTGCTCAAGGTCATCCAAGCCCGCGAGGCCACGAGCCTTGATGCCGTGCTCAAGCAATTGAAGGCGATGCGGGATCAGGTTCCGGCGGGTCCTGCGGTGGCGGTGCCTGCAGCGTCGGCAACGAAGGTGAACTCCGCAGCCCCAGTGACGCCGCCGGCCCCCGTGGTTACCCCTACCGTATTGGCCCCTACAGTGGTATCCCCGCCGGTCAACCCGCCGTTGCCGAAACCTCCGGTGGCTTCGGTTCCGTCAGTGGCTCCAGTCCTCAACCCGCCGGCCGCCGCCGTCTCGTCGATCCCGATTCCGAGTGGACCTGCCAAATCGCCGTTAGATTCGGCCCCGTTGCTGTCGGAGAGTTCCCAGACGATCGAAGCGGTCTGGCAGGTATTGATGGCGCAATTGCCTCACAGTGAGGGACTCCTTCGGGCGGCACTGCAACAGAGTCGCGCGGAGAGTTGGTCACGAGATACATTGACCATCGCTCATCCCCCTGAAGCCTATCTCGATACGGCTCGGAACATTGGCACCCTGCAAACGGTGCTTCAGACCATCACCGGCAAGAAGGTGACGTTGCGTTTCGTGGTCTCGGAGAGCCTTTCAGTTCCGGAGCCGGTGGTCCCTGTATTGAGCCCTGCGACCTCACCCCGGGAAAGCGCCCGACCCTCCGCTTCCGAGGTCAAGCCAACGGAGGCCAAGCCCAAAGCGGTAGCGCCGGTTTTGTTGAACAAGGATGAATTCCTCAACGACCCGCTGATCCGTCAGGCATTGGAGGTGTTCAAGGGGCGGATCATGGAAGTTCGGGGTCCCTCTGAAGCCAGTTGACGTCTCCCGATTCCAATCATCGACCCCAGGGGTTGCCTCTGGTGAGATCTCTCGTCCAGACTACAGCCAGACACGATAACAATTTTAGTTCGTAACCACACACTATGAGCAGCGTTGGAAAACTCATGCGGCAGGCACAGCGCATCCAGCAGCAGATGGAGACCGTTCAAGCGTCCATCGCCCAGAAGACCATCGAAACCACATCGGGTGGCGGAGCCGTCAAAGTAGTCGTTTCTGGAGATGGGCAACTGAAAGCCATTCACATCAACCCGGATGCGGTGAACAAGGACGACGTGGCATTCTTGGAAGATCTCTTGCTGACAGCGATCAACCAGGGGCTCACCCAGGCCAAGGAGATCTCCAATAAGGAGATGGGTTCGGTGACCCAGGGATTTGGTCTTCCGGGGATGTTCTGAACCCCGGCTGATGCGATGACCGAGTTGCCCCTTCCGATTCAGGCGTTGGTCCTCGCGCTCAAATCGTTGCCTGGGATTGGACCGCGTTCAGCCGAGAGGTTGGCGCTCCATGTCATCCAGATGGAGCCGGAGCGGGTTCGAGTTCTGTCCGAAGCATTAATGTTTGCCCGCGAGCGTATTGTTGCCTGCGAGCGGTGTGGGGGACTTACCGAGTGTCAACCGTGCCGAATTTGTTCCGATGGCCTGCGCGATGCTGGTTTGCTCTGTGTGGTTGAACGACCCACGGACATCTTGAGTTTTGAAAAATCTGGCTCCTTCCGAGGTAAGTATCACGTTTTGGGAGGTAAATTGAGCCCACTGGACGGTGTAGGCCCAGAAGATCTTCGGATCCGCGAGTTGGAGGCCCGCATGTCGGAGGGCCCTGTTCGCGAGGTGGTGGTGGCGTTGTCTGGGGATGTCGAGGGCGAGGCAACGGCCCACTACATCCACCAGCGTCTGGCCGTAGCCGGTGTACGCATCACCCGACTGGCTCAAGGGCTGCCGGCCGGAGCGGGTTTAGAATACGCCGACGAGCTCACCTTGAGCCGCGCCCTGGAGGGTCGGCGCGAATTTTCATGAAAGCCTCACGAGTACCGCAAGCCGTCGTTTTTGACCTGGGCAAAGTGCTTCTCGATTTCGATTACGGAATCCTCGCCCGTCGCATGGCCAGCCAGTCCAGCCTCTCCGCCGAGGAGATCCTGAGGGTGGTCAACCAGACACCGCTTCTGCATCGCTACGAGACGGGCCTTATCAGCGACCGTGAGTTTTATGAAGCCGTGGTGACAGCGACCGGATTTCGTGGTGCTGAAGAAGAGTTTCTAAATTGGTTTGGCGATATTTTCACAGAGATCATCCCGATGGTGGAGCTTCAGAGGCAGTTGGTCTGTAGGGGCGTTCCCACTTACGTTTTTTCCAACACCAATGCGCAGGCCATCCGCCACGTGCGCCAATCCTTTGCCTTCTACCGTCAGTTCACCGGAGAAGTTTTGTCCTACGAGGTTCGCTCCATGAAGCCAGACAGCCGGATTTATGAGGCTGTGGAGGGTCTCTCCGGATTCACCGGCAAAGACTTGCTCTATCTGGACGACCGTCCTGAAAATATCGCCGCTGGAGACTCCCGTGGATGGCAGGCATGGATTCACTCGGATCCCGTGGAAACGGTCTCCCGTGTCTCGGCCTTGATGGGGTTTTGAGCCTCCGACCGATCTTCTCCCGAAAATCTTTTCGCCGAATTTGTATTTCGGAGGTCCGGTTCGCGCCTCGCTGGATTTGTGGATTTTAAAATCCTGCAATTCGGCGCGGCGGGCTCAACGGCGGAGGTGATCGGCTAGCCAATGGTTCAGTGCGGCGCTGTCGTCGAGGTGCTGCTCGCCGTCCACGGTGAGCCAGCAGAACCCAGGACCATAAGCCGGGCCGTTGGCGATCACGGCATTGGAGCGGCCAGTTTCCAATTGGTGTCGGGCCCGGGCTAAGACTTCGGCACGAGATCCATCGACTTCGTATTTCCAGCCAGTGATCCAGGCCTTGGGATAGAGGTCGCGCAGTTGGGGTAAGATCTTTGGGGTGGGTCGGAGTTCGCTCAGAAGGACGCCGTCTCGGGTCGAATACTTGCCCGACTGCAGGCGCACCAGAGTTCCGTCGGGCTCCCGGCGATAAACCGCGCCGATTTCAAAATCACCAACGGCCGCTGCATGGAAAATGGCCACCGGCTCAGGGGTGGCATGGGTCTGAAAGCAGGTCAGGAGTTCGTGGGAGGTTCCGAATCGCTCGGTGCTGACTGCGTGCAGTGCGGGGGCAGCCGTGGCGGTGCGGCTACGCAGCAGAAGGACGTCATGGCCGCAGCCAGCGAGGTGATTAGCCAACTGGGTTCCTAGGGTACCCGTCGAGTGGTTGGTCAATCGACGGACCGCATCCAGGGGTTCCACGGTCGGGCCCGCTGTGACGATGCAACGCATGGGGGCGGACCTTAGGACCTTTGGGTGCCCGTTGCCACGTTGGCGTTAGCGGTTTTCTGGCCTGCGTCGGTGCCGGGCTGCGGTTCACAGGGCTCGCCGCAAGTTGCCTGCGTAGCCGGTCATCTCCATGAAGGCTCGCCCGATTTCTTTACCCTGGGCGTCGCGGACGCGGCAGGCGCCTTCCCAGTAAGGCACGCCTCCAATGCCACCAGACAATTCCTGGTCTGCACACAGGGGTTCGATGCGCAGCGTGGGGCCAGGACTTCCATCGGGCTCAGGCACACTGAGGAGCACGGCAGCCGGATAAACGCCTTCGGATCGCGGACTCTTCCATTGCCCTTCGCCGCGCCAGGTAAACAGGTCGGGTCCCCATTGAGACACTCGGCCGCTTTTGTCGATCCAAGCGACCGTGGAAAAAGGGTCCGTGCTGCCGTCGTCGCGGCGCATCCGATAGGCCATGAGTTCGCGGCCATCAAAGAGCTGGATGCAGGTCCAGTCCCAGCCGACTTGCCCTTGGCCCAATTGGCTGCTGCTGATTTCGTGGTCCATCCAAGCTTCTCCCTCGATTCGCTCAGTCTTGGAACTGGAGCCCCGCCGGAGTTCGCCAGCGACGGACAGTCTGGAGAAGGTGAGGTAATGGCTGGCAGCCGAAGGTTCACGGGCTTTGCGGGAGACTCCGTTGGTGCCAAAAATGACGAGGGGTTTTTGGGGTCGTAGGGTCATGCGCCAGAATAGGTCGGCTTGGATGCCACCGCGCAATTCGAGGGTGAGTTTTCCGTCGGCATCGGGGCCCAGGTCTTTCAGAGACCAATTCCCGTTGCGGAGTTGGAGCGTTCGGGTGTCGGCCTGGGCGTCCCAGCCTCGTCGGTTCAAGCGTTCTTCATGGCGGAAGGTTCCGGTGGCTACATCGAGCCAGGCCATGTGGGCCAGGAAGAATTCGTCCGTGGCAAAGAGGGGCGTGGCGGAGGTGGGGGGCGCGAGGGGCTGGGATGGGGTATTGGTGTTGGTTCTGCGGTCTCCGGCTCGTCGAAAGAAGGTGGCTTGGAACCCGTGCCGTTGGCCGCCTTCAGAGGTCAAGTGGCCGGTGATGTACCACCACTCGATCTTGTATTCGGGATGACTTCCATGGTCGGCCGGGAACTGAAAAATGCGTCCGGGTTGGGGGAGGGCGAATTCTGGGCGGCTCAGTGAAGGGGGCTCGGCTTCCAAGAGGTCGAGACCCGCGAGCCCCAGGACCATCAGGCCCAGTATCCAGAGGCGTATTGGTAGCCACTGGCCGTGCATCGAGAATTGAGGAGTCGGGGACATGGGAATTATTCTTCGCGTTCTGCAGGCAGCGCAGCGCCCCAGCGGCCGATGCTCCAACCGGTGAGAGCAGCCATCGTCAATACGGCCAAACCCAATCCACCTAACCACAGCCAGGGGGGATCGGTTTCTAGGGTCCAGCCAAAGGTTTGCACGTTGACCCGGTGGATGAGCAACCAGCCCAGCGCGAGGCTGGCGACTAGGCCGACGAGGATACCCACGAGGGCTGTCAGGACGCATTCTAGGGTGGTGGCCCAGGCGATTTCGGAATGTTTGAATCCGAGGGCTCGCAAGGTGGTGAGGTCGTTGCGCCGTTCCCACAGCAGGCTGGCCAAGGTGAAGCCCAGTCCCAAGACCGAGACGGCGATGCCGATGAGTTCGAGGGCGTCGGTGATGGCGAAGGTTTGTCGGAAGATGCGCAGGGCCTCGCTGCGGAGATGGGGTTGGGTGTACACGGCCAGTCCTGGGTGACTGGCTTTCCAACGGGCCCGAACGGACGAGGCCTGGTCGGGGTCTCGAAGCTTGGCGATGACGCTGGTGGCTAACTCGTCACCAAACCAGGCGGCAAAGTGTTCGCGCTGGATCACCAGAGATCCGCGTTCGTTGCCGTAGTCGGAGAAAACTCCCGCGAGGGTGATCTGGCGAGGGCCGGTCGGCGTGGGCAAGGTGAGTGTGTCACCCCGATGCAGTTGAAAACGGTGGGAAAAGCTCTCGCTGGCCAAGGCAAGGCCACTATTGCGGGCGGGATCCCAAAGGGCGTCTTCGGTGGGTTCCTCGCGCCAGGCGATGCGTGCTTGATCGCGCATGAAGGCGGGATTGCCTCCAAAGAGCAGGGTGGATCCGCCGGGGAGTTGCAGTTCGAGGGCCTGGACCACGTTGGCGGCCACCACTTCGGGGTCGGACACCAGGGTCTTCCAAGTCTCGGGCCGGATACGATTCTGGGTCGAGGCACTCTGGGCTCCTTCGCTGGAAACGTAGAGGTCGGCCATGAAGGTGCGCTCGATCCACCCTCGCAGGGTGGTATCAAAACTACCGACGAGGATGGCCATTCCAGCGGTCATGGCCACAGCACATACCAATCCTGCTATGGCCATTCGGTGGCGACCAGTGGGTTGGCGAAGGTGGCTCAAGCCCAGACGCGCCGGTGCGGAGAGGCCTTCCCAAGAAGTCAGTCGTCGGATCAAAAATGGAGGAAGCAAGCCCGCCAGCAGTCCGGACCCAAGCAACCAGGCGAGTGCCGATCCGTAGGCCGCGACCGAAATTCGGGATCCTCCGGCCAGCCGCAGCGCGGGCAGCATGGCCAGTAAGGCGGCTGTGATGAGGAGCAGCAACGCTGTGGGCAATATCCAACGGGGAGCGCTGGTTCCCGTCTGGGCTCGGTTTCGGCCGATTAATTGGGCCGGTGGGGTGGTTGCGGCTTGGCGAGCGGGCCATCCTCCAGCCACGAGGCTGGCCGCTATGGCCAGCAACAATGCGGCTCCAGCTTCTACTGGATCTAAGGAGGCCGATCGGACTGCGGTGGCGTAGTAGAGAGAATTGACGGTTTGGCCGACGCCGCGCACGGCTCCCTGCGCACCGGCCCAGCCCAAGATCAGACCCAAGCTGCCGCCGATGAGGCCAAGCACCGCCGCTTCAAACAACCAGGCGTTGCGGATGCGCTGCGGTTCGACTCCCAAAGAACGCAAGATGGCGATCTCTTCGCGGCGTCGGACCACCGCGCCATCCAAAGCCTGAAAGACCAAAATGAGCCCCACCAGCAATGCGAGCAGCGATAGGATGGTGAGATTCAGGCGGAAGGCCTGCGTCATGGTGGCTGCATTGTCACGCCGGTCGGAGGAGCTGCTCAGAATCCAGCGGCCCGCTATCCATGGGCTGAGTTCTTGGCGGAGGGCAGCTGCACGGACCGGTCGATCGGCTCCCTCGGGTAAAACGAACTCGATGCGGTCAAGTTGCCCGGTTCGGGTGGTCAAGCGCTGCAATGCGGGAAGATCGAGCAGCAGCAGGTTGTCGGGGGCTTTGGGCTGTGAGGGGTCTTCGGGAATAATGCCAGCAATTCTCAATTCCACGAGTTGCTCCTGAACCACTAGGCGCAAGGTCGGGGACGTGAGACGAGCGGCGACCGCCGAGGGGACAAGCACCGCATAGGGGTCTTGCAGGCTGGCCCAGAGGGCGGATTCATCGGTGGGTATGTTGGTCGATGAATTCGGCAACGGCCCCTGCGGCATGGGGCTGATTCGCGAACGCTCTGATTTGCGGGCCTGAGCCAAATTCTGTAGGGCGATCCAATCGATGCCGAGGAGTGTGTAGGTGGTCCGGCTGCCGATGGCCGATTGGGAGCCATCGCCCGGTTCCACGGCAGTGCTCTCGACGACAGGCACCCAGTGCACCGGTGTGTCGGTAAAGCGTTCGCGGAGTTCCAAGAGCAGGGAATCCGGCAGGCTTCCGGCCGGGGACAGAATGATTCCGTCGCTCTCGGCGGTGACCACATCGGTGAAATTCTGGAAGCTGGAGATCGCTGCTCTATTGGCCAGTCGGATAGACAAGTAGACCGCGACACCCAGGGCCAATGTCAGAATGAGCAGGCCGGTGGTCCACGGCGCGCTGCGCGCATGACGCCAACTAACCTGGGTCCAGAGCAATCGTTGGACTTGCGGTGGGGTTGCCTCGGTCATAGACGCTCGGAGGAAGCCGGAGACTCGGTCTCAATGACCCCATCCCGGAGCCGTATTTCGCGGTGGCAAATAGCGGCCGCTTCTGGGCTGTGGGTAACCAGCACCAGCGCGGTGCCCGTTTCGTCGCTCAATTGGCGCAGCAAATCGAGGATGCGTTGGCCATTGCGTGAATCGAGGTTGCCCGTGGGTTCATCGGCCAACAGCAATCGAGGCCGATGGATGAGAGCTCGGGCGATGGCGATGCGTTGCATTTCACCTCCGGACAGTTCGCCCGGTGGGGCATCGGCCCGGTGGAGCACACCAACTCGCTCGAGCAAGGCCGCAACCCGGGTTCGGCGTTCGGGAGCCGGCACGCCGAGCAATTGGAGGGGCAGTTCCACGTTCTCGCTCGCGGTGAGTGTGGGAAGGAGGTGGAAGAACTGGAAGACCGTGCCGAAGTGGCGACGCCGGAGCGCAGCCAACCCATTACCATCCAGATCGTTGAGGCAAACATCGTCGAACTCGATGCGGCCCGAGGTGGGGCGGTCCACGCCTCCGAGGAGATTGAGCAGGGTTGTTTTCCCTGATCCGGAAGGGCCAGTCAGTGCAACCCGCTCACCCGCGTGGATGCACAGTGAAACCCCAGCGAGCACGGTGCGTTCACGGTAAGCGTGGTGCACGTCGCTGGCTTGAAGCAATACAGGGGTGGTCACCGATTCCGTCATCACGCCACATAGTGGCTTGGAACTCAGGAAGTCCAAACCGAGATAGCTTAAACCCCACGATTTCCCTCGGCGAACGAGGACTGGCGAACGAGGACTGGCGAACGAGCGGGTTCCGGGTGTCGGAGGCTCAAGCCGGCTTCAGTGGTATGGGGATGGGTCCGCGCCGATACCCGTTGAGGTCCACGGTTACGAGGCCGTAGCCGAGATGGCGCAAACGAACTAGTACGGACTCCCTCAGTTCAGGGTCTTGCCAGCGCTGGAACTCGGGCGGTCCGACTTCGATGCGGGCTAGGTGACCCTTGAGAGTGCCTCCCAGTTCGTGATGCCGAACTCGGAGGTCGTGAAATCCTTGGTCCCGTAGAAAGGCTTCTGCCTCTTCGACCATATGGAGCTTTTCTTCTGTGACGGCCTCGCCTGTGGGGATCCGGGAACTCAGGCAGGCCATTTGCGGTTTGTCGGCGGTTGGAAGGCCGAGGTGGGCGCTGAGTTCGCGGATTTCTGCCTTGGTCAGACCGAGTTCTTTGAGCGGGGCGCGGACTTGAAACTCACCGGCCGCCTTGGCCCCGGGGCGGTGATCGCCGATGTCGCTGGCATTCTCACCGTAGGCCAACACCTGATATCCCAGCGAACGGGCCATGGGCTCGAGTTCGCGAAAGAGGGCGTGCTTGCAGAAGTAGCAGCGGTTTTCGGGATTAGAGAGATATTGGGGATCGTTAAATTCTTGGGTCTGGAGGACGCGCACAGGGATTTCGAAACGCTCGGCGATCTCCAGGGCTTCTTGCAGTTCGCGGCGGGGTAAGCTGGGGGAATCGGCGATGGCGGCCAGGGAACGTTCGCCGAGGACATCGTGGGAGACCTTGGCCAAGAAGACCGAGTCTACACCGCCGGAATAGGCGATGATGCAACTGCCGTAGCTGGCGAGGAGTTCGCGCAGGGCGCGGTACTTGGCCTCGGTGATCGGCTTCAATGCGATGTCGGATGCGGGAGCAGTCACACGGTGAACAGGGTGTCTGGCCGGTCATTCAGGCCGAGGTTGAGTCCGCCCTGCTGGATCTCCACGGGGGATCCGTTCTTCCAGAGACTGCGGCGGTAGAGTGTGGCGAAACCAAAGTTGGGAGCGGCGCCGCCCTGACCGCCGACGAGTTCGCTGCCGCGGCGGACGTTGTCTTGCATCCAAGCGGGTAGGAGCAGGTGGAAGGGGTTTCGCTTCACTTCGCCGGCGTGAAAGGAAATGCCGCTCACGAGGTCGGTGAGGTCATTTTCGCTGATTTCAACCATCAGGTTGGGGCGGGTCATTTGGCCCCAGTATTCGGTTTCGATGAGGACGGTTTGGAAGTCGGGTCCGAGGGTGGCCAAGGCATCCATGACGAGGTGATGGGTTCCGATGTGCGAGCCGTTCCAATCGGCGACATGGGGGACGAGGATGGCTGCGGGGGCCTCTTGGCGCAGGATATCGGCAATGCACCGGACCATGGGCGCCCAGACGGCGGGTTCCTCGGTGCGGCACTTGGGGGTGACTTTTTCGAGGCCGTTCGGGCTGGTTTGGATTAAGCCAAAGCCCATGTAGGCGCAGGCGGCTTGGAGTTCGGTCCAGCGTTCGGACTGGCGGGCGCGATTGCTGCCCTGGGTGACGGCGACATTCTGGATATTCCAGCCGCATTCGCGCAGGAGGCGGAGGGCGAGGCCGCCGATGATGCATTCGTCGTCCGGGTGCGGCGAAAAGATCAGGGCCTTCGGCGCTCCTGGCCGCGGTGTGGCCACGGTGGTCGGAGTAAGTCCGCCCAGAGGGAAGGCGCGGCCTTCTCGGAAGCTGCGGGCGTAATCGCGGACGATCGTAGCGTAAGGATTCATGCGGGCGAGGAGACTGTAATGTCGGAATGGGCGGAGAAAAGCACCGAGTCGGTTGGAAGGCCGCGGGGTCGGTCCCACCTATTTACACAAAATGTGCCAGTCTCTACTATTCTGATGTCGTCGTAGGGGCTCCGCGGTATCAGGCCTCCGCGCGCTGAGGAGGCTCTGGGGAGGAGGAGCTTTCGCGCTGTGCGCGAGGGGGTTGGGGTGTTCGCCTCCAAGGCTCGCTACGGCCTGACACCGCTTCGCTGCGGTTTTTGGTGGGCTCCGCGGGGCTGGGCTGACACGACTCTGGGGTGCCCCAACGGGGCACGGCATGTGTGAGCATGAAACTGAAACGACTAACCGGTGAAAGACCGAGTACGGTGCTGGCATGGCACCGTGTAGCTGAAGGTAACTGCGTCGCCGAGAGGCGGGGTGGGGAACAACCTAAAGCGAACCTGTCGTCCCAAAGCAGTCAAACAAG
>JAPLUF010000249.1 GCA_026397755.1 Verrucomicrobiota bacterium | reverse complement strand
TCCGCTAAGGGTTGGCAAAGGGAGCGTGCTGACGGCGGGGCTGCGGATGGCCGTTGGGTGTTTGCCTCGTCGTGGTTATGGCGCCTGGAGTGAAGGCGTAAATGCTTCCGTCACTTGGGGGTCGGCTTAAAAAGCCGGCCCCCGTCCGTTTTTAGGCCGCCCCGTTTTACCCCGTCTGATCCACCGGTTTAATCCACTCGCTCAAAAAGCCCTTTCGGTCACCTATCCCGAATGCCGATCGGGCGACAGGAGCGACAGGTCGAAGCGAGGGCGGGCCCCAGTGAGCGTGTCGGCGACGAGTTGACCGGTGATCGGGGCCAAACTAATGCCCATCATTCCGTGTCCGGTGGCCAGGCAGAGATTGGCGAGGCGTTTTGTTCGGCCAATGTAAGGCAGCCCGTCGGGAGGCACGGGTCGTAATCCGAACCACGGTTCGATGCCGGCGAAATCGCTCTCCTCAAATCGCGGGAAATACTTGGGCACCGACTTGATGATGCCCCGCACCCGGACCGGATTGATGGTCTCGTTGAGGCCCCCAATTTCCATGGTTCCGCCGAAGCGCAGGGTGTCGCCCATGGGTGTGATGGCCACCCGGGCTTCGGTGAAAATGGAGCACAGTTGGGGCAATTCCCGGGGTTGTCGGAGGGTCAGGCTGTAGCCCTTGCCCGCCTGGATGGGCAAGTTGAGACCGAGTTGAGGGGCGGTCTCCGGCGACCAGGATCCGCCGCACAGCACAAACTCATCGGCCTCCAGGGCTTCTCCATCGACCCAGGCCGCCCGGACCCGACCGCGCTCGGTTTGCCAGCCGCGCACTTCGGCCTTCCAACGGAAGTGGCACCCGAGGCGTTCGAGTTCGTGTTGCAGGCCGGCCATGAAGCGGTCGGGGCTCAGGTGACAGTCCTGCGGGAAGTGGACCGATCCTGCGACTGCCATGGTGATCGCTGGGTCCAGAGCCGCGGTTTGCCGGGCATCGAGGACGTCGGCCGGGATGTCCAAAGCGCGTGCTTGGGTCGCGGTGTGGGCTTCTTCGTCGAGGGCGTGCTGGCTGCGGCACAGCATGAGCAGGCCCTTTTTCACGAGGCCGAAGTCGAGTTGGGGCAGGGCAGCCAATTCTTCGAACGCCGCCCGGCTGGCCAGACTGATGTCCCGCAGTAGCGGCGCGGCCTTCTGGACCCGCTCGGCCGTGCTGGCCCGCCAGAAGCGCCACCCCCACTCAAAGAGTTGCGGGTCGAAGCGGGGGCGGATGTAGAATGGGGACTCTGGATTCCACATCCACTTGAGGCCTAAGGCGACCATGCCTGGCGCGGCCAACGGGATGAAATGGCTAGGCACCACCATGCCGGCGTTGCCGAAAGAGCAGCCGTTACGGGCTGGCGGATTTCGATCGATGACCGTCACCGAGTAACCGGCCTTGGCACAGTAATAGGCCGTACTCAGCCCGATGACTCCACCTCCCACAATGGCCACGTGTCCACGCATTCTTGGAGAGGATGGTGGCGGCGGTCTTGGGGGTCTTGCCACGCAGAAGTGGTGGGCCTGAAAAATACGGCACAACTTGCTTCTTTCAGCATGGGTTGCGTCTTGGAAATGAGGATCGGCTTCCGGTCGGACATCAGGAATGACTCCGTGTGCATACAAGGCGGATCACCACTCCCTCCATCGAGAATTTGGCATGGGTTGAACGTCGAACTGGGCAGGAATTCCAACAGCGTGTATCGCCTCTACAGCTCAAACCTCCTCGGAAAAAGATTTGAGTAGGGTTGGCGATTTTCCGGACTTCCTGCCTGATCGGAAAGAACGAGGGAGCCGCGATGTTGCATTGAATGAGATTCTTCCGCGTCGTTGCCGAAACTGCTTCGTTTTGTTTTCCATGAAACCACTCCATTGCCTCACTGCGTTGCTGACCCTGCTGGTCGGTGGATCGGGCCTCTGGGCTCATGACCTTTCCGATGTCGAGACACCCCACGGGGACGTGCGTCCGCAAAGCAGTTCTCTCCGTCGGTCCCGATTGCCGCTCAAGGTGGCTGATGCTGAGGCTCAACGTTTGAGCTTGTTCGGCCGGTTTGGTCCGAAGGTTCGTGCTTCAACCAATGCCACCCATTGGATCGTGGAGAGCGACGGCATGCCCGACCACCGCATGATGGTGGGCATCACCGCCTGGCAACAGCAGGTGCCCTTGCCGCAACCCTATGTGGGTGACAATGCGTGGAGGATTCCCCGTTTCCCGGTGCCGGCCGCGCAACCGTTTTCGGCCAAAGACCATTTCTTTCGCGGGGCCATCGCGATGGCGGTCAACGGCGTGCCGATTTTCAATCCGATCAAGAACGACGGTCGCACCGACACCTTCCTGGCCGGCGAACTGGACGAATTCGGCGGACACTGTGGCCGCGCCGACGATTATCATTACCACATCGCTCCCACCCACTTGCAGGAGCGGGTGGGTCCGGGGCAGCCCATTGCCGTCGCCCTCGACGGCTATTGGATTTACGGGTTTACCGAACCCGATGGATCTCCGGTGGGTACGCTGGATGCCTTCAACGGGCACAGCACCCCGGCCCTCGGTTACCATTACCATGCCACCCGGAAGTACCCCTACCTCAACGGCGGATTCCACGGTGAGGTCGTTGAGCGGGAGGGACAGGTAGACCCCCAGCCCCGGGCGTTTCCGGTGCGACCGGCGCTGCAGCCGTGGCGCGGGGCTCGGATCACGGGGTTTGATCACAGTCCTTCAAATTACTTCCATGTCGAGGTGAAGACCGCCACCCAATCGCATCACCTTCGATATCGCCTGAACACCAACCAGACCGTGACCTTCGATTGGGCCGATGGGGACGGTCAAACCGCCACCGAGACTTACTCGCTACCTACTGGAAAAGGCGGGGGTGCTGATGGAGAGAACCCAAGCCGCCCGCGTCGCCGCCAGCCGTGATTTCCCTCGGTCGACGGTGGTTGATCGACGGTGTTTAAGTTGGTTGTTGGGAACTGTGCCGCCCCTGATGGAACCGCGGGCCCTCCATTGCTCAATGCGGTCCCAGAGGGGCGGGACTAACAAAAAGGGCTCAGGGAATGTCGGCGGGCGCGGCCAAAGCTAGAGCTGCAGCAGTGACCTTCCGGCGGGGGCGGAGGGTCACCGGCTGCGTGGTCGACACTCAGACGTGCTTCACTACCTCGGAGGCGGGAAAACGGACCTTCTTCTGGGACGCATATTTATCGTCGTCCGCGCGATAACCCGCTGCACAGGCGACCACGGTTTTGTAGCCGGAATCGGTGAGTCCCAGGATTCGATCGTATTCCACCGGAGCGATGCCTTCCATCGGGCAAGTATCCACACTCAGCAATGCTGCCGCCGTCATGAACTGCCCCAGCGCGATGTACAGCTGGTGGGTTTGCCAGACGTCGAGATACCCCGCATCGGTGGCCTTCTGAAGGCTTCCCAGCATCATGCCGCGGTAGCCGGCCAAGGCCTCCAAGGATCCGCCGCGGACTTCGATTTGACGGGCTAG
>JAPLUF010000311.1 GCA_026397755.1 Verrucomicrobiota bacterium | reverse complement strand
GGCGGTGAGGCGGGTGGGGACTGGGAGTGTGTCAGCTGAGTTCGCGATCTTCGAAGAGCCAAACCCCGGCGGCCAGGGCGGCGGAGATGCAGGAGAACATGTAAAGGGCCGCTTTGGCGACGTAAGGCCAGGGGATACTCTTTTTGTCTTCCAGAGCGTCTGCTAGCCAGAATTGCTGCCAATTGGGGATGAGCGCGTAGGCGGTTTTGGCCCAGAAGCTGCCGGCATCGGCGGCACCTTTAAACAGGTAATCGCCCATGAGGCCGGCGATGAAGAGTGCTGAGCAAATGGCCAGCGTGGGTACTGTATCCAGTCGGGTGGAACAGGCCAGGGCGATGGCGGCTAAGATGAGGAGTGCGAAGAGGATGAGGACGGCGGCGGGCACCATGCGCCAGTCGACTAGGGCCACTTCGCCGAAGGCACGTTCGTCATGCACGAAGAAGTGGATGCCCAGCACGGCCAGGGTGGTGAAGAGGATGAAAGTGAACACTGCATCGGATACAAATCCGCGGCGCAGGAAGAAGTTGAAGAATCCAGCGACGGCATAGGCCAGAGCTCCGGCCCCGCCGTAAATTGCCAGGGACTTCACATCGGTGTCTCCGTAGGCGTCGAAGGCCATTCGGCCGGCGAGGAGGGCTGCGACGACGTTGGCGTAGGTCATCAGGGCCAGGGAGGCGGAGAGGCCGACGTATTTGGCCGTCAGGAAAGTCCAACGGCCGACGGGTTTTGAGAGTACGGTGAGGGCGGTTCCTAGGCGGATTTCTTGGGCTACGCTCGAGGAGGCGCAGAGGACGGCGCCGAAGAGGCCTGACAGGAGCATCAGGGCTAGTGACATGTCTTTTACTAGCTTGGGATCTTCGCCGAATCCGAAGTATGGGACGGCGGCGATAAATACGCAAAAGCTGGACGACGTGGTCATCAACAGCAGAAAAATCGGCTGTCGGACCAACTCCATGAATGCGTTGAGCGCGATGGATATGAAGGGTCGCATTATCGGCTAACTGTGATGACTGAAGACTACGGTTGGAAGAGAGGCGCATAAAGTCAATTCGGGGAAGATGGTAAATGCGAGCGATTCGCAAAACAGCCGGTCCCAACTTTGCTGGTTGGGGAGTTTGTTTCAAAACGGGGGCGTGATTGGTTCATTATGGGGAGTTGGTGGGCTGTGGGGCTTGCGCGGTGGGCGGGTTGCTTGGGGGGGCTGCGGGTCGGTGCTGCGCTCGCAGGGAACGTGGGGCAGGGAGGAGCTTTCGCGCTGTGCGCGAGGGGGTAAGGGTGTTGACGTTCCAATGCTCGCTTCGCTCCGATCCGCGGCCGCTGGGTCGCTTTGGAGCCTGTCCCTTGTGCGGGTTGCTTGCGCGGTGGGCGGGTTGCTTGGGGGGGCAGCGGGTCGGTGCTGCGCTCGCAGGGAACGTGGGGCAGGGAGGAGCTTTCGCGCTGTGCGCGAGGGGGGTAAGGATGTTGACGTTCCAATGCTCGCTTCGCTCCGACCCGCTGCCGCTGGGTCGCTTTGGAGCCTGTCCCTAGGCGGTGTAAGAGAAAGGAGGTGGAGTCTGTCCCTGCGTGGGGCTCTATACGGGGCTGGTCAAAGGGAGGGGCGATGGGCAACGTGGACAATCTTCCTATGTGTTCTCTTTTTTGGCTGCTCGGTCGGGGGTCGGGTTGGCGTTTAGGCTGGCTCCAGGGGTGGTTCTTTGGGGTGGTGGGTTTTCTGGGTTTCAGCGGGATTGGCCGCGCTGCTTTAGTTCCTGCGTCTCGGCCGAATGTGATCGTCATCTTGGCCGATGACATGGGAATCGGGGATGTCTCGAGTCTGAATTCGAAGTGCGCTTGGAAAACTCCAGGCATTGATCGGATGGCTCGTGAAGGACGCACGTTCACCGATGCTCATTCGGCTTCTGGGGTTTGTACGCCGAGCCGTTATACGTTGCTGACGGGTCGCTATTCTTGGCGGGGGAAACTCAAGTCGAGTGTGCTGCACGGGTACGATCCCGCCTTAATTGAACCCGGTCGGTTGACGGTGGCGGGATTTCTGCGGGGTCAGGGGTATGCGACGGGCATGGTCGGGAAGTGGCACTTGGGCGTGGATTGGGTGCGGACGGGTCCCAAATTGGAGGAGGTAGATTTTGCTCAATCCTTTGGCGGTGGCCCACTATCTCATGGGTTTGATCGGTTTCTGGGAATTAGCGCTTCGCTGGATATGCCTCCATTTGTTTTTCTGAGTCAGGATCGCTCAACGACGGTGCCGGTGGACCGTGTGGCGGCCAGTCCCGGGCCCAAGATGTGGCGGGCTGGGGTGATTGGGCCGGATTTCCGGCACGAGGAGGTGCATCCGCGGTTTCGGCGGGAGGCGTTGTCTTGGATCGAGTCGCGGGCACGGGCGCGGGCAGTAGACGGTACGCCGTTTTTCCTCTACTTGGCTCTGGCTTCTCCTCACACACCAACGGTTCCGACTCCGGAATTCGCCGGGCGGACGCGAACGAACCCTTATGGTGATTTTGTGGTGCAGGTGGATGCGACGGTGGGGGACATTCTTGATTCCCTCGATACCCTCGGAATTTCCCGCAATACGTTGGTAATTTTTACGGCGGACAATGGCTGTTCTCCGGCGGCCAATCTCGGCGAGTTGCGGGGCTTTGGACATGATCCGAGTGCCGGTTTCCGCGGTCACAAAGCCGATTTGTTCGAGGGTGGCCATCGGGTGCCGTTCTTGGTCCGATGGCCTGCTGAGGTGCCGGCCGGTTCGACGTGTTCTCGGTTGG
>JAPLUF010000215.1 GCA_026397755.1 Verrucomicrobiota bacterium | reverse complement strand
TAGCGAGGTAGGTTCTTAGAATCCATGACCCCCACCCTTCGATCCTTGCGTGCCTTGGCTGACCCGACTCGTTTGAGGATCGTGGCTTTGCTGGAATCTGAGGAATTGCCGGTCAACGAGATCCAAGAAATCACCAGTCTGGGGCAGTCGCGGGTTTCTACCCATTTGAGCCTGTTGGCTGAGACAGGATTGGTCCTTTCCCGCCGGGAGGGGAAGCGGACTTTCTATCGGCTGAATCCACAGGCGGATGTCCAGGTGCGGGAGTTTACGCGATTGGCGATGCAGGGGGCCAAGGAGTTGCCGGAGCACGAGGGAGATCAACTCAACCTCCGTCGGGTGCTGGCTCGCCGTGACGAGCAAGCTCAGGTTTATTTCAATCAGGTGGTGGGCCGATTTGATCGCAGCTACGGGCCGGGTCGTTCTTGGCAGGCGTTTGGTCATTTGCTGCTGCGCATGCTGCCGGCCATCGATGTGGCAGATTTGGGCTCCGGGGAGGGATTGTTGGCCGAGTTGCTGGCGCGACGTTGTCGCACGGTGATCGCCGTGGACAATTCCGAGAAAATGGTTCAGTTCGGTGCCAAGAAAGCCCGGCAAAATGGGCTGACGAATTTGGAGTTTCGACAGGGTGATTTGCAGAACCCGCCTATTGAGGCTGCTTCGGTCGATTTGGTGATCCTCAGTCAGGCTCTCCACCATGCGGAAGACCCGTCGAAGGCTCTTCTGGCTGCGGCCAAGATTCTGCGGCCCGGCGGCCGTGTGATGATCCTCGACCTCGTGAAGCACCGGTTTGTGCAGGCGCGCGAACTGTACGGCGATCGGTGGCTCGGATTCGCTGAGAGCGATCTTCACCGCTGGCTGGAGGCGGCCAACTTCTCGGGGATCGAGATCACTAAGGTGGCGCGGGAGGAGCAGGAACCCTGTCTGGAAACTCTGCTCGCCGTCGGAAATAAATAATTCCACAACGCCGCCGTCCCGGATGCCCTGGGAGGGTCGACTTAAAGGCCCTGGGCTGTCCCCAAGGCCCATGCCTGGTCACTCTTCGTCTTCGCTCACACCTTGCATGCGCTTGCTCGGGCATCCGCCGCGCAGCCATCCGTTGACGTAGGGATCTAGGGCGCCATCCATGACGCCTTGGACATCGCTCGTCTGCACCCCGGTGCGCAGGTCTTTCACCATGCGGTAGGGTTGGAAGACATAGCTGCGGATTTGGTTGCCCCAGCTCACGCTGCCCTTTTCACCGTAGAACTTGTCCATGTCGGACTTGGCTTGATCGAGCCTCAGGGCGAAGAGCTTGGAGATCAGCGTGGTCATGGCTGTGGCCTCGTTCTGCACCTGGCTGCGCTGCGCCTGCGAGGCAGCCACCAATCCGGTCGGAAGGTGAGTGAGTCGGACGGCCGTCTCCACCTTGTTGACGTTCTGACCACCTTTGCCACCCGAGCGAAAGGTGTCGCGAAGGATTTCGCTCTTGGGAATGACGATATCGCTCTCGGTGACGTCATCGATTTCGGCGATGACGTCCACGCTGGCAAAACTTGTATGCCGACGTTTGTTGGAGTCGAAGGGGGAGATGCGGACCAACCGGTGTACGCCACGCTCGGCTTTGCAGAAACCGTAGGCGTTGTGGCCCGTGACTCGGAAGGTGACGCTCTTCAACCCCGCCTGTTCGCCGGGCAAGGCATCGGTCGATTCGTGCTTCCAGCCGCGGCTCTCAAACCAGCGTTCGTACATGCGGGAGAGCATTTGTGCCCAGTCTTGCGCCTCGGTGCCACCGGCTCCGGCTTGGACGCTGAAAATGGCACTCCGGTGGTCATGCGGCCCGGTCAGCAGCACTTCCAGTTCATACGAATCGATTTCCCGATCGAGCTGGGCCAATTCGGTATCGGCTTCAGATTGGACGGCATCCTGACCGTTTTGTGGTTCGGCTTCGCCCAACTCGAGGAGCACCAGCAAATCATCAACCCGCTTTCCGAAACGGATGAGCGGTTCGGCCTTCTTCTTTAGCGTGTTGGTCTCCTCGATAACCTTCTTGGCCGACTCCTGATTGGCCCAAAATGTGTCGGAAGCCATCTGCGCTTCGTACTCGGTCAACCGTTTGATGGCCTCCGGGAGGTCTACGAACCGACGCAGTTGCCCCAGCTTGGACGTGATGACGTCTATGTGGGACCGGGTGACTTCGAACATAAGCCGATACAGTAGCCGGATGAGGCCCTGTGTGTCGAACCGGGATTGCTCTCACAGCGCCCAAAGGACGCTCGGTGTGGGCCTGGAGCGAGTGTGTTCAGCGCTTGGAGACCCTCAGCTGGAAATGCACCTCTTCCGGGGTGATTAGCGTCGCAAAGAAGCGCTCGAAGAGGACGGGTTCAAGGTTGATGGGACCATTGAGCCATCGCAGCGCAGCGAAGTTCGAAAAATGAAACCGTTTGGACTCCACCACAAAACGGGCCTTGCTGCCGTAATTGGTCCGGTGCCCCAGTTTCCACTGCTCATAGAACTTTAGACGTCGGCCCGTGATGTCTTCGTAATTGTCGAAGGATCGGATGCCGAAAGGAATGCGGTGATCGGGTTCCGAGTAGAACTTGGTGCTGAGGAAAAAGGGCACCTTCACCGTGATGATTGCCCCAGGGCGGCACACCCGCCACAACTCGGTGACCACGGCGTTGAAGTTGCCCATGTGCTCCAGGATGTGGGAGGCGTAGACCTCGTCAAAGTGGTTGTCCGGGAAGGGCCAGGGATACTGGTTCAGGTCGCACAGTTGGTTCCCGCCGTAATTGACGGAGTCGAGATTCACCCAGCCCTCGCGGATATCGAGGCCGCAGCCGACATTGAGGCGTCGCAGACTGGATGGAGACGTTTCGTTCATGAGGAGAGGGTGCCCTGTTTGGGAAGAGGTTGGCGTGGGGCCTTCGGTTGGAAATCTACGCGGGATTTGAGGAGCAAGGCGCAGTTCCAAGACAAGAACTCCCGCAGGATTGGCAGGTGCAGCAGGAACCAGAACTCGGGGTAATAACGAGGTGCCCGCCGGGTGACGGTCAGTGGCGTCTGACGATGCAAATGACGCAGGATGGCTCCGATGGAGGTGACGAAGAGATTATTGCCCGGTTGGTGGAAGCGCCCCTTCCCGAACAGGTCGTAAATCGCAGGCCCCATTCGAGGCCCAAAGTAGTGCCAGGGTGAGAATTCGTGACCGCCCCACGGAGAAAGCCAATTGGTCCAGCTCAGGTAGAAACGGCCTCCCGGCAAGAGCAACTGGTTGGCCCGCGACAGGAAGGATTCGGGCTGGGAGAGGTGTTCGAGCACATTCGAACAAATCACCAGGTCGTAGTTTCCCAGCCGATCGAGCGAGTCTTTGTCGAGGTTTACGCTCAGAAAGGGGCTGCCACGGAATTCGGGAAGCAAGTGGTTCTGCTCATCCGCGAAGGTCACAGTGCAACCCCGACGCAGGAGTTCTCCTCCAAAGACGCCATGGCCGCAGCCTAGATCTAGAACCCGGACTCCGGGGCCGACGGGGATGCCGCTCTCTTCGATCCAAGCGATCGCATCCAGCGCCTGCATCCGGTAAAACTCCGGGTCATCGCGATGGTGAACGAAGCGCCACAGTAGTTGGGGCAGGATCATCGAAGTCAGAAAAGGGTGGCTCAGGTGCCACAGAGTTTCCAGCACCGAAGGGAGGTCGGTGGCTTGACTCACGAATGCGATGAACGGAGGAGGTCGATGAAATGAACTCGCAGGCTGGCGAGCGGTGCGGCAGTGGGGTTTGATGGGGCCGGTGCAGATCCTGATCGTCTACAATTCAGCGCTGGATGCCCGATCGGTCTCCGGCGTGCAGACTTATTTCGCCGGTGTTGTGGAGCATTGGATCGCCGCTGGGCATCGGGTCGACTTTCTGGTGGCCCGCTCCGCTTGGCCGGTCTTCCAGAGTCTGTATCCCCGCTCGCAGCTCATTAGTAGCGATGATTTATTCGATCCCAACCGGTACTTGGGTCAGACGTGGCGGTACCTGCCTGCCTTCGCTTGGAGAATGCTGACCGCCCGCTTCACCCGGTTGCCGGTGCAGTACGATGTCATTCTGGCATGCGCCCAGTTCATTTATGAGGTGGGGCCGGCACGAACTCTGGCTAACCGGTGTCGGGCGGCCTTGACGGTGAAAATTCACCATGTCCTCTCCAACCAGCGCCAGCCCGCGGGGCTTTTCGATCGCATGCACTTCCTCTCGGAGAGGACGACGGCGCGGTGGTTGAATCGAGAGGCCGATGCGATTTTGTGCGGCACCGCATTGATCGCCCAAGATTTCAACGCCCTCGAATCCCAACTGGGCTTGAGACCGAGCAAGACGTTCGCCACGGGTTACGGCATTGATTTGGAGCGGATTCCGCTCTCAGTGGATTTGCCCAAGGATTTTGACGCGGTACTGTTGGGGCGGGTTCACGAGCACAAAGGGGTTTTTGATGCCGTACCACTCTGGCAGGCGGTTCGGGAACGTCGACCGGGTGCGCGACTTCTGGTGATCGGAGAGGGCCCGCACCGTGCCGAATTGATGGCCCGATTCGAGGCGGCAGGATTGGCGGGGGGCGTGCACTGTTCGGGTCCGGTTTCCGAGCCCGAGAAGGTCGCATTAGTATCCCGAGCGCGAGTCGGTCTGAGCCTGTCTCGCGAGGAAGGTTGGGGATTGTCGGTCAACGAATTCTTGGCGGCGGGTTTGCCGGTGGTGGCGATGGAAGTGCCCGTGTTCCGGAGCGTGTTTCCCGGCCAGTTGGATCTTGTGCCGCAAAAAGACATCACGGCGACTGCGGCCCGGATCCTGCACTGGCTCGATCATCCGGAGGAGGCTCGCCGGCAGGGGATGGCCGGTCGGGAATTTGTTCATCGATACGATCATCGCCGGGTGGCGGCCGAGGAGATCGGTATCTTGTCGGCGGCGCGGGCCTCTCAGTTGGCTCGACGCGGTGATTGACCCCGGGAGTTGGTCGGTTTCCGGCACCAAAACCAGAACGATGGATCAGAATTTGGACGTTCGGTTTTTAGACATAAAACCCCAACCGATTAAATAAACGGTTGGGGTTTGTTGGCGCTATTGAGTCGTTCGTTTAGGCCGTTATTCCATCAGCCGATTTCTCGAATCACTGTCCCAAATTGGGGAAGCCCACCGGGGCAGAGATTGCGTCTGCATTGTCGGCAGCCGCGTCCTTCTTGGGGTCCACCATGAGCTCCGAGCGTTTCTTGAGAATGGAGTCGATGGTCCACTTGCTGACCGAATAGGTCCAACGGCCACGCGATTGCTCGCCTGCTAGTTTTTCCTGCTGCTTCTTGAGCTTCTCAGCGAAGTCCTTGTTGAACTTCTCGGCCTCCTCTTTCTTCTCGTCCTTCGCGGGATTCCGTTGAGTGAGCAACTGGACTTCGGTAGAGAACTGCACTGGGTAGCGATCGCCGTCTTGTGCCTTACCGATCTTGATGGTGTAAGTCCAACCGCTGGAGGTGCGGATCTTCGCCTGCACCGGGTGGTCGAGCCCGAGGGTCGCCGGTTGGGCGTCGAGGATCACGTCATCGAAGCTGGGAGAACTGAGCAGCGAACTGAAGATCCCAGTCTTGGCCGTGTCTACCTTGTCCTCAGGCTTCGCACCGACCAGGGTCCATTCGGAGAACTCATTGGTGCGGGTCAGGCTGAAGCTGTTGGTGGCTTCAGGATGGGTGATGGTGACGGAGACGGGTTGTTCCACCTTGAACCATTCCTTTTCCAGCCACTGATCGGGCTTGGGTTCGGCATTGGCCAAGGGTTCGTTCACCAAAGCCACGGTCTCGATTTTGTTGTCGACCATGATGTACCGGCCGATGGGCCAAGCTCCGCCCATGCCTCCCATACCGGGGTCTTCTTGGCCGCCGCCCTTGGTGTGCTTTTTGCCCAGAAGCAACGACCGGGTGGTCTTACCGTCGGCTCCCAGCAGTTCTACTAGCACTCCCGGACCTTTGTCCGGAGCGATGAGTTCCAGTACCGGCAATCGGGATGGCCCGATTTGCACCGGTTGGGTGGCCTTGAGGTCTACCAGCTTCCGGACGAATTCTTGGATGGAACCGAAGTTGGCCGGGTAACCGCCGCGCTCCTTCACTGTCCAGTCGTTGCCGGACTTGAGGATGTTCAATTGGTTGGTGCCCTGGGTGATGCGCAGCCCCGAGAGGGCGGAGGCATCGAACCCAGGCAGCACGGCTCCCCCGATTTGGGACGAGGATTGTTGGTATCCGGCCGATTGCTGATTGCGGACATAGAGGCCCGCCCCGCCCAGGGCGAGACCGACGGCGACGAGGATGGCCAGTTGTTTGGTGTTCATTTGGCGTTCGTGCGGTTTTTACGGGCGATGGCCAGGGCAATTCCTGCGGCGGAAACCAGCAGGGGCATCGCAGCGATATTCAGCCATTTGACCCGATTTTCGAGATTCTTGACGTCCACATCGAGGTTGCGGCGCTCCTTGCGGAGGTCTTTCCGTGCCTCGATTTGCTGCTTCTTGAAGTTGGAGATGGCGTCCTGCTGATCCTTGGTGAGGATGATTTTGGAGGTGTTGCCTTCCTGCTTGATCTGAACGTCGTTCAGCTTGCTCTGAAGTTGTTCAACCTTTTTGTTGAGACCTTCGATCTTGCCCTGATAGCGGGCGCGCGCCTCGCCTTCCATCCGTTGGACGACGGTGAACGGACGGCTGACTGAGGCTCGGCCGCGGGCTCCCACCAAATTGACGTCGCCGGAGGCCTGCTCTACGAGGTTCTGCACCAGTGCCAAATTGCCGTTGCGCGGCATGGCCATTCCCAACATCGGGTTGACCTCGACGGAGTAGGCATCGTTGAGGAAGTCCACATCACCGAAGAGGTACACGACGGTATCGGACTTGCCTTCCTTCAGGCTAGTGGCGTTGGTAGCTCCGGGTTTGCCGTCTGGGAAGGCGGTCTTGAATTTGCCCGACAGGCGGAGGGCCAGCGGGTAGTTGGTCTGGGACGGAGCGAAGTCGTCGAGGATCTTGGCGCCGTTGAACTGCGAAGTCATACCATCCACCAGTTGGGAATCTTTGGAGGACTTGAGCAGCACGTCCGCATGCAGACCCTCGGCGGGCTTGCCGGTGAATCCACCGGCGAAGGGCAGCCACAAGTTGTCGCTCTGGCCGGTGACGGCATCGTCACGGTTCACGCCGTCGGCGTTGAGGAAGAGGAAGGCCGGCACGGGTTGAGGGCGGCCGTCACGTCCTTGGAGTTCGCGGCTGAAGGTTCGGTCGGCAACCACCTTGGAGGTGTCGAGACCAATGCCCCATGTTTCCAGGAGTTTTGGCAGGGAAGATCCACCGCCAAGATTCATCCCCATCGGGTTGGGATTGCGGTTGTCGGTGATGCACTGGGTGTCGAGGAACGCGATGAGTTTGCCACCACGCAGGATAAATTGGTCGATGGCGTATTGAGCCTTCTCCGAAATATCTTTGGGATGAACAACCATTAAAACCTGGATCTTATCCGGGATGGTGTCGGTCTCCATCGGGACGCTCTCAACCGTGAAATCCCGTTTGAGTTCGCTGAAGGTGATCCACGGTTGCTGCTGCTGGGGTTGACGCCCCATTTGCATCATCATGGGGTTCATTGCAGGCCCGCCTAACACGGGAAGGGGGCTCATCACACCCAACACTGGTTTGTTGGTGGCGATGACCTGCGAGATCACCCGGGCAATGTCGTATTCGAGCAGCTTTTCGCGCTGCGGAGACAGGAACGGAATGGCCTTGGTCTCGGGAGCGAGGCTAACGGCCATGCCGAAGTATATCGGATCGCCGCCCATTTGCCCCAGCGACACGGGTTCGATGCCGTCGAGCTTGGCGGTGTCTTCGGCATCCGAGTCGGGCTCGGGATCGAGCCGCTTGATGGTGATTTTGCCGCCGGAAGCAGCCCGGAACTCCTGAAGAAGGTCTTCAACGGTTTGGGCGTAGTTCTTGATGGCGCTCGGCATCCGGTTCTCGCCTCGCGAAACGTAGAGTCGAACTTCTACGTTGGAGTCGATCTTGGAGAGGATCTTGCGGGAACCCTCGGACAGGGTGTGCAGGCCGTCAGCCGTTAGGTCGAGACGGGCCCGCACCGGGCTGAACAGCAGGTTCAGGCCGGTGATCGCGACGAAGGCCAGGCCGACGCCCGCGGTCGAGAACAGCAGGGTTTGAATCTTGGTCTGTTTCATTACTCAGGAAAGGTCAGAAGGTTTAGGCGCCGCGGAGGCCACGGAGGATAACACTGGTGCCAAAGAGGCTGAAGACGATCACCGAGGCGAAGAAGAGGAGGTCTCGGAAGTCGATCACGCCTCGCTGGAAGCTGGCGAAGTGGGGC
Source organism: Verrucomicrobiota bacterium (assembly GCA_026397755.1). Classification (GTDB taxonomy): domain Bacteria; phylum Verrucomicrobiota; class Verrucomicrobiia; order Limisphaerales; family UBA9464; genus SXXZ01. The sequence goes on along the minus strand of JAPLUF010000215.1, from coordinate 5,041 downwards.
ATCACGGAGAACCCGGTGACGAGTTCCACCAGTCCGGCCGGGGCCCATCGCACCATAAGGCTCGTGACCGGTTCCCACCCAGCAAGGATGAGGAAAAAGCAAATAACCACCGACAGGATGAAACTAATGACTTGGTTTCGAGTGATGGCCGAGGTTGCCACCGTGACGGCCAGATAGGACCCAGCCAACAGCAGGCTGCCCACATATCCAGCGAAGATGGCGCCACCATCGGGGTGGCCGAGGTAGTAGACGGAGCCCACCACCGGGAAGGTCAGTGCCAGCGCCAGCGCCAAGAAGGCCCAGCAGGCCAGGAATTTGCCAATGATGGCCTGCGCTGCGGTGACCGGCATGGTCAGGAGCAGTTCTAGGGTGCCTACCCGGCGTTCTTCGGCCCACAGGCGCATGCCAGCGGCCGGCACCAGAAACAGGTACAGCCACGGGTGCCAATTGAAGAAGGGGCGCGAGAGCGAGGCTTCACCCAGCTCGAAGAACCCGCCGAGCATGAAGGTGAAGAAGCCGTTGAGCAGCAGGAAGATGACGATAAACACGTAGGCCACGGGCGATGCAAAGTAGCCGGTGAGCTCACGTTTCAGGATCGTCCAGATGTTCCGAAGCGATTCATTCATGGGGTTGAGAATTTAGAAAGAGGGTTGATGAGGGGATGCCGACCGGATCCAGCGGAGGATTTTTACCGCGGGGAGTTGGCGTCAGGAGCGGTTATTCGCGGGTTTTGACGGAATCAGGGAGGGTGATTGCCCGGAAAACGTCGTCCAGACGACCTTCTTCAGTGTGCAGCTCATCGAAGCTCCACCCGGATTGGGTCGCAGTCTGAGCGACCGACAGCGACAGGTCGGCCCGTGTGGATTTGTCGCGCGGGAAGACCCGTGCGGAAAGCGACCCGTCGGTGTTGTCCTGCAGGCTGACCCGTCCGGCCACCGGGAGTGAACCCAGCTTCGACTTCAGGGTTTCAGCGGCCACGTTTCGGACCCGCAAGTGCACGGAACCGGCTGTTTCTGCCCGGGCTTTTAGTTCGGCCGGGGTGCCATTGGCCACCACGGTGCCCCGGTCGATGATAATCGCTCGGGAACAACAGGCCTCGACCTCCTCTAGGATGTGAGTTGAGAAGATGATGGCCTTGGTTTGGCCCATGCGCTTGATGATTTGCCGGACCTCATGCTTTTGGTTCGGATCGAGGCCATCGGTCGGCTCGTCGAGCACGAGGACTTCGGGGTCATGGAGGATGGACTGGGCGAAACACGTGCGGTGCCGGTAGCCCTTGGAGAGGGTGTCCACGCTTTGGTGGAGAACGCCTTCCAGGAAGCACAGGCCGGCCACCTTGGCCACGGCGGCGTCGATTTGGGCGCCCCGCATGCCTCGAAGTTCGGCGGTAAATCGCAGGAAGCCATTGACGGTCATGTCCGAATAGCAGGGAGCGCTTTCGGGGAGATAGCCGATTAGTTTTTTGGCAGCGATGGGTTCTTCGGCAATGTCATGGCCACCAATGCGGACCCGACCCGAGGTGGGTGGGAAAAACCCGGTGATCATGCGCATGGTCGTCGATTTCCCAGCGCCATTGGGCCCGAGAAAGCCGAGGATCTCGCCACGGCGGATCGTGAAGGAAACTCCGTTCACCGCCCGCTTGGGCCCGAACTCCTTGATCAAATTTTCTACGTCAATCATTGTCAGAGTCGTGGTGTAAATACGTCAATTCTGCCCGCCTTCAATTCAGCCCGCCGTCAATTGCTCTTGCCGTCAATTGCGCTCGCAGCCGAGGTGGAAGGTTGTCGTCAACGCTGCGAAAAATCAGCAGAGCAGCGACAGTGAGGGTTGCTCAGTCAACCCACGGCGTTAAAACGACGCAGATTGGATTGAAACAACCATTAACCACCAGCGGTTGCAGACTATAGACAGTTTGCCGGAAAAGTGTTCAAAGTTTTTTTGACGACCCGAGGCGAAAGACGAGGCCAGCCGCTCAAAAAAATCACGGTCGACTCACTCCAGTGCACGGGCCACTCCCACGGCCAAACGCTGGCGGTAGGCCGGAGTGTTGATGTGTTGCGATTCTTCGGCGTTGGATAAAAAACCTCCTTCGACCAACACGGCGGGGCGGTTCTGCCCCCGCAGCACGTCCATGAATCGGGCACGTCGGATGCCGCGGTCGGCTGCCCCGGTGGTGCTGAGTAGATGACGGTGGATGCGCCGCGCCAAAGCTACGTTGCCCGCGTCGTGTTGATTGTTAGGGAAGGTGGCGGTGGTGTCATCGGCGTACCCACGAGTGGTGGTCGAGGTGAGCCCGCACGGCGTGAGGCAGTAGGTTTCTAGCCCATGGGCCTGGGTGTTGGGGAAGGACGAGTTAAAATGAAGGCTGATGAAGAGCCCCGCTTGCTGGGTTTCGGCCACTCGCACTCGGTCGGTCAGCGACAGCTCTGAATCGTTGGTCCGTGTTAGGGTAACGGTCCATCCTTGCGCCTCTAGCAGCGGCTTCAAACGCAGCGCCCAGTCGAGGGTAAACTCTTTCTCGAAGCGGTTGCCCGTCAGACAGCGTGAGCCGGCCTGGGCGCCCCCGTGTCCCGGGTCTAACACCAGAATTTTGGGGTGAGGCCACGTGGGGGCCAGCATCAGCGGTTCAAAGGTCTTAATGCGGTCCAGCGGGTGAATGCAAATCGTTCCGCCCTGATCGATGGGTTCAAAGCCCAGAAAATGGGTGATACCGCCGATCTTTACGGCCCGTGACCCGGCTTGAATTTCCGGAGTGGGTAGACCCTTGGAGCGGCACCAGATCGCAATGGGGGTCCAGGGCTCATTGTCGTTGTGGGCCGGGGAGGGGGCTGTCACCGAAGGGGTCACCGTGGAGAGCCGCGGAGCCGCGGCGGCGGACTCTGGGGCGAGCGGAGGTTGAGCCGGCCCCGTTGATCCGCTGGGAGCGGGGGAAATGGGAGCCGCGGGAGACGGGGACGCTGGAGGCGGAGGAATGAGAGTTTGTGGAAAGCGCGTGTAGGACGGAGGCTTGGGGGTCGAGCAGCCGCAAATCAGAGCCAGCATGGCAATGACGCATCCTCGGAAAACACCCCAGCCTTGGCGCATGACCCCATGTAAAGGCCAGGTCGCTCAGAAGCCCATTCCAAAACCAATCCATCTTGGGGCCACCGGTCGATCGCTGAATTATTTCCTGCACTTCGCATGAAACTGTTTGAATCCAATCCCAACCTAAGCTGTCGTTTGGGAGTACCTCCTCGTTATGAATCAAACACCCGACTCTTCCCGTCGTGATTTCCTCAAGCGCACCGGATCCATTGCCGGTGCCGGTGGCATCGCGGGCCTGCTGGCAAGCCGTGCTGCTAAGCCCATGGCCGCCGCCGTTGCCGCCGTTGCTCTGGACCCAGCTCGCGCCGCCCACGTAGCCCACACCGACACGATCAACGTTGTGCTCGTGGGTGCTGGTGGCCGTGGAACGGGTGCCGCTGCCAACGCCCTGCGCGTCAAGACCGGACCGATGAAGCTCATCGGCATGGCGGATGTTTTCGAGAACCGCCTCAAGTCGAGCTATGAGGGCCTCAAGGGCGAGTTCAAGGACCTTGTCGACGTTCCGGAAGAGCGCCGTTTCATTGATTTCGAGGGCTACAAGAAGGCCGTCGATTTGCTCACCCCGGGCAAGGATATCGCCATCTTCGCCACGCCGCCGGCGTTCCGATGGGTGCACTACAAGTATGCCATTGAGAGGGGCATCAACGTGTTCATGGAGAAGCCCGTCACCGTCGACGGCCCGACCTCCCGCCGCATGTTTGAACTGAACAAGAAGGCTTTAGCAAAGGGGATCAAGGTCGGCGTCGGCCTCATGTGCCGCCATTGCCGCGTCCGTGGCGAACTCTTCGACCGCGTCCGCAACGGCGAGGCTGGCGACATCATTGGCATGCGCTGCTACCGCATGCACGGCCCGGTGGCCTCCGGGTTCTCGGTCAAGAAGCCCGAGGGCCGCAGCGAGTTGCTCTGGCAAATCGAGCGTTTCCACAGCTTCCTGTGGGCCTCAGGCGGTGCCTTCAACGACTACTACATCCACAACATCGACGAGAGCTGCTGGATCAAGGACGCCTGGCCGGTGACGGCTCAGGCCTCCGGCGGCCGTCACTATCGTGGCGACAACGTAGACCAGAACTTCGACAACTACTCGGTGGAGTACACCTTCCCCGATGGTTCCAAGCTGATGCACTACGGCCGCATCGTTCCGGGCTGCCATGACCAATTCGCGAGCTACGCCCACGGCAGCAAGGGCTTGGCCGTCATCTCCGAGAATGGCCACGCGCCCTCCAAGGCTCGTATTTACAAGGGTCAGGAAATGAAGCCCGAGAATATCGTTTGGCGCGGTCCCCGTCAGGAGCCCGACCCCTACCAGATGGAGTGGGAAGATCTCACCGAGGCTATTCGTAACGACAAGCCTTACAACGAAGTCGATCGCGGCGTGCGCGCCAGCCTCGTGTCGTCGATGGGTCGCATGGCCGCCCACACCGGCCAGGTCATCACCTACGATCAGATCCTCAACAACGACCATGAGTTCGCCCCGGGCATCGAGAACTTCCGCATGGATTCTCCGGCCCCCGTCCTCGCTGACGCCACCGGCCACTACCCGGTGCCGGCCCCCGGCCTGAACAAGAAGCGCGAGTACTGATCGGTCCCGTCAGGGTTTTCCAATCACTCCGAATTCAACATCCCCGGGCCGGCAACGGTTCCGGGGATTTTCGCATTTAGGCCGCCCCGGCTATCTGGCTTTTGGCGGACTTCGATCTCGCATGATTGACGCCTGCCCGGTCCGAACAACACACTGAGTTGCGTTCACCGTCCATCCATGAGCACCGCTTCATCGTCGAACATCGAGTCCCACCTCAAGGAATCCCGCATCTTTAAGCCGTCGAAGGAGTTTGCCGCCAAGGCCCATATCCGATCGATGGCCCAGTACAAGAAGCTGTGGACCGAATCGGTGAAAAACCCGGAGCGGTTCTGGAAAAAGCAGGCCGAAGCCGAGTTGGTGTGGATGAAGCCCTTTAAG
>JAPLUF010000341.1 GCA_026397755.1 Verrucomicrobiota bacterium | reverse complement strand
GCATCGGCTTCGAACTCCGGAGCGATAATCACCTCGCTAAAGATTTCAGCGATGGCCTTGGCGCAGGCGAGATCTAGCGGACGGTTCACCGCGATGATCCCGCCGAAGGGCGCCTGCCGGTCCGTGGCAAAAGCCCGTTGCCAGGCCTCGTGCAAATCGGCCCCGCGACCCACGCCGCACGGGTTGGTGTGCTTGAGGATGGACAGCGTCGGCAACTGCCCTTCGAACTCCGTGATCAAGGCCGCGGCGGCCGTCAGGTCGAGGATGTTGTTGTACGACAACTCCTTGCCGTGCAGTTGCTGGAAATACTCCTGAAACTTGCCGTACAAGGCCGCTTTCTGGTGCGGGTTCTCACCGTAGCGGAGCGGTTGGGCCAACGGCGCACTAACCGCCAGATTCGGCAGCACTGCTTCCGGGCCGGAAAACTCCCGGGTCAAATGGGCGGCGATGGCCGCATCGTAAGCGGCCGTGCGAGCGAACACCTTGGCGGCCAACGTTCGCCGCAGCTCCAGTGTGGTCTCGCCGGCGGCGGCCACTTGTTCAGAGACGATTCCGTAATCGGCCGGATCCACCACCACCGTCACGCTCTCATGATTCTTGGCCGCACTCCGCAGCATGGAGGGTCCGCCAATGTCGATGTTCTCGATGGCGTCATGCAAGTGGACCCCGAGCTTGGCCACCGTCGCCTCGAAGGGGTAGAGGTTCACCACCACCAAATCGATGGGCAGGATGCCGTGCTCGCACACCGTGGCCTCGTGGACCGGGTTGCCACGCAAGTAGAGCAGTCCTCCGTGAACCCTTGGGTGCAATGTCTTCACCCGACCGTCGAGCATCTCCGGGAAGCCGGTGTGCTCGGAGATGTCGCGCACCGGAAGACCGGCCTCACGAATCGCCTGGGCGGTTCCACCGGTGGAGAGCAATTCCACGCCGGCGGCCACGAGGGTGCGAGCGAAGGGAACGAGTCCGGATTTGTCGGAGACGGAGAGCAGGGCACGCTGAATACGAGGCATACGAAAGTCGCGAAGGGTGGCCGACAGAAAAAAAGCGTCAACGCTGCAACCGCTCAAGAAGCACGCTGGCTGCGGAACCCATCACTGGGCCAGCACGCCTCAGCGCAGGATCTCAAGGGCCAGCGAAAAAATCCTCTCACGATTCTTGCTGACCACGACGCTAAATCCCTGGATCTGGGTCGACTCGTAGGCCGCAGCCAACGGCAGCGAATTCTTGAGCACCGGCAAGCCGAGATCGCGCCCCATCTCCTCCTCATTCTGGCCACCCACCAGGGTGCGGCGACGCACCTTGTTGAACAAAATCATGGCCCGGGCAGTTGGAGACATGAACTGCTTCACCGACTCGATCATAGGAATCGAGGCCTGGGTGCTGAAGAGAGACTTCTCAGCAACAATGACCAATCGATCGCTGCGGGAAATGAGATCGCGAAAAAATGGATCCGGGCTGCTCGCCGAAACATCAATCCGACCGGGTGTGTCACAAATAATGACATCCGGAGCCACGCCTTCGGGCAACGGAGCCAACTTGCCCACGTGCGAGACCCACATCGCCAAGGACCCCTGAGGATCCATGTCTTCGAACTGCACCTGATAGCCCGCTGACTGCAAGGCTGCTCCCACGAGGATGGAGCAAGTGGATTTGCCCACGCCGCCTTTTTGGTTAAGGAAACTGATTCGAACGGCCATCGGAGTAAATGAAATGAAGGCCAACTACGAAGTCCTCCGCCCCGGCAGAGGTTCGCCAGACCGACTGCTCAGATGTAGTCGAGGAGGCTGATCCTGAGGATCTTGCCCGCAGACTGCAGGGCCGCAGAATAGGCTGCCTGCAACTGGTTCAATTCCACCAGCGTCTGAGCTAGATCCGCATCGCTCTCCTGAGAGATCAATTGATTGGTCGAAATAGACTCCGAGGAATTTTGTTTGGCAGCCACTTCCAACCTCGACTGAGCCGCACCCAAAGTGGCAAAACTTTCGATGAAACCGCTCTCATCCTTCATCAGTGACGTACTGATGTTGGGGAAAGCGGATTTATCGCCCGCTTTCATGGCATCGCGCAAAGCGATTAGGTGACCAAAGACATCCACCCCGGCACGATCATCCTTGAGAAGTCCCCGGGGACCGCTGGTGGATTCATTGGCACCCGGAACATCTAGTGCGAAGGAAATCCCAGCAGAAATGTCTACCTGCCGCACCTTCGAGTTCCCTTTGTAGGCCACCGAAGTGATATTTCCATCCGCATCCCGAACAGCCTCAAACGCCGTCGCAGCGCCGGAAGTCCCACCAAACAGAGCCTCGTTGGAGTCCTTGCCGTTGGCCAAGGCCAATGCGTTCTCCAGCAATTGATTAACTTCGGAGGAGTAGGCCCCGTAGTCATCTTTGGTCCGTATGCTGTTGGCCATGGTCGCCAACTCGGACGCACGGTCCGTCATCTTCTTAAGCTGGGAACTGGCCGAGTAAATCGCCTGAGAACGGACTTGAAGCTTGGCGACATTGTCGGAGTACTGACCCAGACGTTGAAAATCACCCTGAAGTTCTAGGACGTTAAGAAACGCACTCGGATCGTCCTCAGCATTCCGGATGCGCTGACCGGTCGCCGCCTGCGTCTGCAGCCGTGCCTGACGCACCGTCAACTCATTGACGGTTCGCCCCAACTCATCGGGGAAGGTGGACTGGGCTACACGCACAAGATCGGAATACTTACAGGTACAAACCACCGCAACTAAAATTTTTACTTTAAATGAAACAATTCTAAACACCGTCGCCAGAAACCCAGAAGTACTGGGGAATTTACCGCAAAACGCGCGGTTCCGACCCCATCCAAAACCGTTCCCCGTCTGCCGTCCTCGATGGGCAACCACAATCTCTTCGAGGCTCAATGGCAACCGAAGCTTGAGATCGAAGGCTCCTCACGCCTTGATCTTCCTCATGCAGAGCGGAAAAAAAATGAGACTAGGTGTCCTGGGGTCGGGCAAGGGATCCAATTTTGTGGCCATCGCCCAGGCCATTCAAAGTGGCTCCCTGCCAGCGGAGGTAGCTTTGGTGCTCAGCGACATGCCAGAAGCCGGAATTCTACAGCAGGCCCGGGATCGAGGAATCTCGGCTCAATTTATTCCTCCGGGCGCCTTCCGCACCAAATTGGATCCCACGGCCGAATCCGCCTTCATTCAAGCTCTCCAAGACGCCCAAGTCGACCTGGTGGTCCTGGCCGGATTCATGCGCATTCTCAAAGGGGACTTTCTTAGGGCCTTCGAGGGCCGCGTAATGAACATCCACCCGTCGTTGCTCCCCTCCTTCCCGGGCCTTGAGGCTTGGAAACAGGCGTTGAGCTATGGAGTTAAGGTCACGGGCTGCACAGTGCACTGGGTGGACCAGGGTGTGGACACCGGCCCAATCCTAGCCCAGCAAGCCGTACCGGTGCTGGAGGGAGACACTGTCACCTCACTGCACCAGCGCATTCAGGAGGCCGAACGAACCCTCTACCCCGAGACCCTTGCCCGATTGGCTCAGGGACCGTGGATGACCAAGGTCCGACCGACCTCCAATGCCTAGACCTCACTCCACAGGCTTTTCCTCCGAAGACAACCGCTGATCTCCCAGTCTGATCGTACTCCCACCATGGCACTGCGTCGCATTCTCCTCCGGGCCGCCTCCATTTTGGCCGGCCTCATCCTGGCGTTGATGGCATTGGCCGCCGGAGTGTGGCTCTACTACCATCCGTCGCTCGCCTCGGTTCAACGGGTGACCTACGGGCAACGCCACGGCCATGAACTCTCTTACGACGTGGTTCGACCCGAGAATCCCAACGGGCTCGGAGTGGCCCTAATGGTCAGCGGGAGTTGGAAATCCGGCACCAACAGCTTCCGCCCCTGGATGACCGCCCCCCTGCTGCGCCGAGGGTACACCATTCTGGCGGTCTACCATGTGTCCCAACCGGAGGCGACGGTGGCGGAGATCTTCGAAGACGTGAGTCGAGCGATCCGGCACATCCGACATCATGCCCAAGAGCATGGCATCGACCCGAAGCGATTGGGTGTCACAGGCGGTAGCGCGGGCGGGCATCTGAGCCTTCTCTTGGCCACCCGAGGAGGCCCGGGGCCCACCCAGACGTCGGACCCCATTGATCGGGAGAGCTGCGCTGTTCAGGCCGTGGCCATCTTCTATCCCGTGACCGATTTGTTAAACCTAGGGAATTCGACCGAGAATCTCCACGATGGCGGGCCGCCTAAGAGCTTCGTGAAGGCCTTTCGTCCGCAACCCAACGGGCTAACCAACTGGGTGGATATCGGCAAACCTCTCTCGCCCATTTTCCACCTTCACCCCGGGGTTCCTCCCACCCTGATTTACCACGGGGATGCCGATACCCTCGTGCCGCTCGACCAATCCCAACGGTACCAAGCCCGCGCCCGGGAGATCGGCTCGACCGTTGAACTCGTCGTACACCCAGGCGGAAAGCACGGATGGCTCACCATGCTCTGGGACATCCACCACTTTGCCGACTGGTTCGACCAGCACCTCGGGCCAACCACGGCCTCCGGAACCCCGGCCCGCTAGAAAATCCGTCCTTGGCACCCCTGTCCGAGCTGGGCTTGATGGTTCATCAGTATGGCGAACTCTCCGAATCCCGCCGTCCACGGCACTTCATCCCGACTGGCTAGCCTCGATGCACTGCGCGGCTTCGATCTGTTCTGGATTTGCGGCGCGGACGCCTTCGGCCACGCCTTCCTCACTGCGGCCAACGGTCCAGTGAGTCATGCCATCGCCGATCAATTGGAGCACGTGGCCTGGCAAGGCTTCCGCTTCTACGACCTAATCTTCCCGCTCTTCGTCTTCATTAGCGGCATTTCGATCGTCCTTTCACGCGGCGCGAAACCGGAGGCGGGTGACCGGAGCCATGCATTCCTGGGCATCGCCAAGCGCGCGGTCCTGCTCTACCTGCTCGGGGTGTTCTTCTATCGCGGCTACCCGGGCTGGGAAAACGACATCCGCTACCTCGGCGTCTTGCAGCGCATCGCCCTGTGCTATTTTTCGGCGGCCACTCTGCACTTGTTCCTGAGCCCCCGGGCGCTGCGAATGACCACCGTCGGGATCCTCTTAGGTTACTGGGGACTCCTGACCCTCGTGCCGGTGCCCGGGATCGGCCCGGCCAATCTCCAACCGGACACCAATTTAGCCCATTGGGTGGATACCCAGTTCCTCGGCGGCAAGAAGTGGAACGGAGCCCATGATCCGGAAGGTCTCCTGAGCACCTTGCCCGCCATCGCCTCCTGCCTCCTCGGCGTGCTCGCCGGACTGTTCCTCAAGGACCCCTCCCAGAATGCGTCTCAACGCCTAAAGACACTCACTCTGGCCGGCGTCGCCTTACTGGCCACGGGGCATTTGTGGGGATTGGCCTTTCCGATCATCAAGGGCTTGTGGACCTCGTCGTATGTCTGTGTCGCGGGCGGTTGGAGTTGCCTGCTGCTAGCGCTCTTCTACGGAATCATCGATGTGAAGGGATGGTCTAGTTGGGCCAAGCCATTCACTTGGATTGGCATGAACTCCATCGCCGTCTACCTGGCCTCGAACCTGGCTGATTTCGGAAAACTGGCCAAACGACTGACCGGCGGCGAAGTCGCCCTCTTCTTGGACGGACTGCATCCAGGGACAACGGGCGTGGTCACCGCCTTCGTGTCCGTCGGGTTCTGCGTCTGGTTGGCTTGGCTCCTCCATGGCCGACGGATTTTTCTGCGGATCTGAACCCCACCTCGGAACGCATTGCCAACTGCATCCCCTTTTCCTGTCATGCCCCCCGCCCAGAACCCCTCATCGACAACGGCCACGCCGCCGTCCGAGCGCCTCATGTCCCTCGACGCCCTCCGAGGATTCGATATGTTCTGGATCGTCGGCGGCGCGGGCATCTTGCGGGCGCTGGAGAAGTTCAGCGGATCACCCTTGCTCAGCGGTATCCGCCAGCAGCTCACTCATGTGGAATGGGCCGGCTTTCGCTTCTATGACCTCATCTTCCCGCTCTTCGTCTTCATCGCAGGCGTGTCGTTGACCTTTTCTACCGGAAAAGCGGTGGAGCGGAGCGGCAAGGCTGGAGCGGTCAAACGCCTGCTCTCCCGAGGCCTCCTGCTGTTCCTGGTGGGAGTGTTCTACTCGGGTGGGCTCTCGCAGGGCTTAGATGGCGTGCGCTGGCTCGGAGTCCTCAATCGCATCGCGATGGCCTCCACGGCTGCGGGTATCCTGCTGGTGTTCCTGCCGGTCCGGGCGCTCTTGGGAGTTTGTGCCGGACTTTTGCTCGGCTACTGGGCCCTCTTCGCCTGGGTGCCCATCCGTGCCATCCAACTGACTCCGACGGCTGTGCAGGAAGGCATGGCCCGCACCGGAACCACCAACGCTCAACAACTGTACTGGAGCACCACCCAGCGCGTGTCGGGGCAATATGAACCCGGCCTCAACGTGGTGAACCACTTCGACTTCGAGCACCTCCCCGGAAAGAAGTACGACACTTACTACGACCCCGAAGGCATCCTAAGCACCATTCCAGCCATCGCCACCTGCCTCCTCGGAGTGTTTGCCGGTTCCTTGCTCCGACTAGGATCGCTCAAGCCCACTCAACGCACCCTCCGGCTCATCTTAGCGGGACTGGCCTGCCTCGCCGTTGGATGGGTTTGGAACGGATCCTTCCCCATCGTGAAGAAACTCTGGACCTCTTCCTTCGTCTTGTTCGCCGGTGGTTGGAGCTTCCTGCTCTTGGCCGGATTTTACCAAGTGGTGGACGGATGGGGCCAACAACGCTGGTGCCAGCCGTTTGTCTGGATCGGCACCAACCCCATCACCCTCTACCTGCTCTCCAGCTTCGTTGGATACGGAGCTGTGGCCGGACGTTTCCTATCTCCGGAACTGCGGGCCCGACTCGGCACAACGGGAGAGGTGCTTCAGGCCGCCGGCGGGTTGCTCGTGCTCTTCCTCTTTGCCCGCGCTTTGCACCGCCGGAAACTCTTCCTCCGATTGTAGGACACAACTACTGCCGACGGCTCGGGGCCGTGTCAGGGAGCGACCTGAAGTCGTTCTTCGACCGCGTCGCGCTTCATCAGCAAGCCTTGCTCCTTGTATGCGCGGAGCACGAAGTGGGTCGCCGTCGAAAGAACACCCTGGATGGTGGAGAGCTTCTCGGAGACGAACGCGGCCACGTCGCGCAAGTCGGTGCCCTCCACCTCGACGAGCAAATCATAGCCGCCGGACATCAGGTGACAGGACCGCACCTCCTCGTAGCGGGAAATCCGCTCGGCGAGCTTGTCGAAACCACCACCGCGCTCCGGGGTGATCTTCACCTCGATCATCGCCCGGACTACGTCATGCCCTAGCTTCTCCTCGTTCACCACGGCCCGATAACCCAGCAAGATTCCCTGGGCTTCCAGGCTGGAGATCTCGGCCCGGATCTCTGATTCAGACCGGCACAGCATCGCCGCCAGCGTAGCGGGACTCAGGGTGGCATCCCGGCGAAGAACCTTGATCAGCGCGTCCATGGATCCAGCAAAGCCCAGCCGTCCCGCGGATTGAAGGCATAAGTTAACCGATCGAAGGGACCCAGGGAGGACACTCGGGGTTTGACGGAGCGCCGCATATCCGTCACGGCTTAACCCATGCAACGCCCCTTGGCACTGGCCGCCCTCATCGCCACCTCGCTCGTCTCCCACGGAGCGGACTGGACCGAGTACCGCGGACCCCACCACGATGGAGCCACCCCGGAGAAGATCGCCACGACCTGGCCCGCCAGTGGGCCCAAGGTGCTGTGGAAGGTTCCCAGCAGCGCCGGCTTCAGCTCGTTCGCCGTGGCTGGCGGCCGCTGCTTCACTCAAGAACTCCGGGATTCGGGCGGCGCGATGCTCGAGACCCTCGTTGCCCGCGATGCCAACACCGGCAAGGAGTTGTGGACCGCAGCCTTGGGATCGATGAAGACCGGCGACGGCGGCGACGACGGCACCAAAGAGAACCGAGGCGGCGACGGCCCGCGCTCGACACCCGCTGTGCAAGGCGGCCGGGTGTACACCTTCTCAGCCAAACTCGTGGTGCAGTCTTTCGACGCCAAGACCGGTCAGGAAGTATGGAAGAGCGACCTTGCTAAGGACCACGCCGGCCGAAACATCTCCTGGCAGAACGCTCAATCACCGGTGATCGAAGACGGCCGAGTCTTCGTGGCTGGCGGCGGTGCCGGCGAGAGCCTGATGGCCCTGGACGTCAAGACCGGCGCTCCGATCTGGAAGACCGGCGACGAGAAAATCACTCATGCCTCCCCCGTTTTGGCCACGATTCATGGCGTGCGTCAGGTCGTCTGGTTCCTCCAATCGGGACTGGTCTCGGTGGATCCCAAGACCGGCACCGAGCTTTGGCGTCACAACTTCCCCTACAAGGTCTCCACGGCGGCCTCGCCGGTCGTCTCCGGTGACTTGGTGTACTGCTCAGCCGGTTACGGCGTGGGTGCTGGAGCCGCCAAGGTGACCAAGAACGGTTCTCAGTGGACCGCCACCGAGGCCTACCGTTTCGCCGGCAACAAGCCCCTGGCCAACCACTGGTCCACGCCCGTACTGAAAGACGGCCACCTCTTCGGCATGTTCCAGTTCAAAGAATACGGCAACGGCCCGGTGAAGTGCGTCGACATCGCCACGGGAACCGTGAAGTGGGAACAGCCCGGATTCGGACCCGGCCACGTGATCCTGACCGGCAGCGGCATCTTAGCTCTCTCGGATGACGGACACCTTGTGCTCATCGACACCAACGCCGCAGCCTACAAGGAACTGGCCCGCGCCGACGTGCTCGACGGCAAGTGCTGGACCACGCCCGTGTTGGCCAATGGCAAGATCTTTGCCCGCTCCACCAAGGAGGCTGTCTGTCTCGACCTCGGCCGCTAAGTCGATTGTCCTGCAGAGCAACCCCTCTCCAACAGGCTCTTAAGCTCAATCGACGAACACGAATTCGTTGAGATTGAGCAGCAAACGGCAGGTGCTGGCCAAGCCATGGTGTTCGGTATGGCTGACCAGCGCCTGAGACTCTTCGGCGGTCGGTCTGCGGCCAAGGGCTAAGCGCATTCCCAGCGAGACTCGTTCCGGGATCGTCGGGGCCTCATGCTCCAGTCGGACGGCCCAATGACGGGACATCGAAACCGCCAGCTTGTGGTTCATCAGAGCCAAAGCCTGCAAGGCATTGAGGGTCTCGTTACGGCGGTCCACCGAGATCGACGGATCGGCGCAGTCCAGGGCCGCCATCATCGGCTGAGGCTGAGAACGCACCAGAAAACGGTACACCGAGCGCCGGTGCGACTCGGGATCTTCCGGGTTGTGCAGCGCGTACTCGTAGTGCGTCGAGTGCTCCGGCCGCTCCACCACGAAATCCTTGAAACTCGGCCCACCGCGGCGTTCATCCAAGCGCCCCGCCACCCAGAGCATGGAATCGCGGATCGCCTCAGCCTCCAGCTTCCGACGGTTCATGCGCCAGAGCAGTCGATTGTCGGTGTCGCGCACCACGCCCGGGTGGATCTCTGGATTCGCAACCACAGAACTCTGCCGGTAAGTGCGGCTGGTCACGATCAGGCGGTGCAGCGACTTGAGGGATTGACCGTTGTCACGAAACCAGACCGCCAACCAGTCCATCAACTCCGGGTGACTAGGAGCCGTACCCATGCGACCGAAATCATTGGCTGTCTCAACCAAACCGCGGCCGAAATGGTGCTGCCAGACCCGGTTCACAATAGATCTCCACGTCAGCACATTCTCTGGATCGGCAATCCACTCAGCCAAGGCCACCCGGCGCTGACCTTCCGGCATGGCCGGATCGACCTGAAGTCCGCGGCTCAAACCCAAGGACCGAGGCACGCCCGGTATCACCTCATTGCCGGGTTTGCGCACATCCCCACGCGCCAGCAAGTAGACGGGTCGAGGTTTCCCCCCGTTGGAGCCGGTTCCTCGGAACGCACCTCCCCCGTGATGCACCGTGCCCGCGTACACCATCCGTTGGGGCGGAAGGGTTGAGATTTCTCGAGTCACCTGGTCCAGTTCGGTGCGGATTGGAGTCAGGCGGGCTAGGCTCGCGGCCAGAGCCGGCAAGCCCTCCAAAGCCTTGCGGTCCTTCCGCAACCGGTCCAAGGCCTCTCCCGTCGCAGACTGAGTCCGACCTGGAAACCACCCATCGGTGAGGTTGTCCCGCCCCCAACGCGGAGCTGCCTCGATGCTGTCATTAGAGCTCACCGGCGCGCCGAGAGCCCAATTGCTACCCTGGTCATCCAAGACCTCCAACTCCGAGAGAGCGAAGATAAAGTCGTTCATGCGGGCCGCGAGGCGGGTGGCCGTGACTCGCACGTAGCGCCCCCGCAAGCCCGGCACCCTCACCTCTCGCGGGGTCACCCCGGGATTGGGCAAATCGCCACCGGTCTGATCCTCCAGTTGCTGGACGCCCGCCTTGAATTCGGGATCGTCCGACAACTCCATCCGGTACCGGACCGGAAATCCGAACCCCTTGCCGATGCCGTTGAAGTCATCGTGGCAACCGGCGTAGAGGAGTCGGTGAATTTCCACTGGCCGCCCCAGATCCACCTGAACCCACTGGACCACATCGGGCTTCGACTGGATGGCCGAGTGCCAGCCCATCTCCGGCCGCGCAGGTTCCTTGCTCCCGGCCTCCGCAGCGGCGACGCGGCGCTCCAGCAAGGCGAACCGACGCCCACCCTGACGAAGCATCTCATCATCCAGAGGCTTCTTTTCCAACTGCAGCGCAGCCCTACGCCCCTCCAAAAATCGCCGACGCTCAGCCACAGCGGGATCGGCATCAAACTTCCGGTCCGCCCTGTCGAGCGCGGCGAACACCGCCGTCAATTGGTAATACTCCTCCGAGCGGACCGGATCGAACTTGTGATCGTGACAGCGCGCACACTGGACCGTAGCGCTGTTGAAGGTGTTCATCACCGTAGCCACCATATCATCTCGATCGAGCAGGCGAGCGATCTTGCCATCCGTCTTCGACTCCGGGACCTCGGCATGGCCGATCAAGTCCCACGGCCCGGCCGAGATAAATCCGGTGGCCGTAACACCATCTTCAGTGTCCGGCCAGAGCACATCGCCCGCGATCTGTTCCCGGATGAACCGCGAATACGGTTTGTCGGAATTCAGAGCCCGGATCACATAATCCCGATACGGCCAAGCGTTCGGACGCGGTTGATCCTTGTCATAGCCATGGGTCTCACCGTAGTGGACCACATCCAACCAATGCCGTGCCCAACGCTCACCGTGGCGAGGCGACGCCAGCAACCGGTCCACACACTGCTCATACGCATCCGTCGACGGATCGTTCAAGAAGGCATCCATCTCCGCCGGCGTCGGCGGCAACCCTGTCAAATCGAGGCTCACCCGACGCAGCAGCGTGCGCCGATCGGCCTCCGGCGCTGGCGAAATCCCCTCCCGATGCAGGCGATCTAAAATAAACCCATCGATCGGATGTACTACGGGACCCAACGGGCTTGAAACCACCGGAACCTCAGGAGACTGCAACGACCGGTAAGACCAATGAACTCCATTGGTCGCCCCGGCTCCTGAAGCATCGCTCGACAAGCTCATCCCCAACACCACGACCCATGCCCGGACCGAGCGGTGAATACATCGGGGAATCCTCATGATCAGACACCTTATTTCTCCATCCCGCCCCCACAAGCCCAAACACCCCCCTCGCGCACCGCGCGAAACTCTCATCCTAGCCAGAGCTTCCCTGCACGCGCAGGCCTGATTCCGCGGAGCCCAAAAAATACAGCGGAGCGGGATCGGGCCGGAGCAAGCATTGGAAGCGATCAAACCCACCCCCTCGCGCACCGCGCGAAAACCTCATCCTCCCCAGAGCTTCCCTGCGCGCGCAGGACCGATCCCGCGGAGCCCGCTTAAAGGGAAGACGAAGCCTCATCCCCGAGCCGCCGCTCCAACTCCTGCACACGGCGTAGCAACTCCGGCAGGCGCTCCATCGCCAGATACTGACGCTTCATTACACGATCCGGGCCGGCTGGAGAACCCAGCCATTTCTGTCCCTCCGGAATGTGGTGCATCACCCCGGACTGCGCCGCGATCGTCACCTTGTCCGCGATCCGCAAGTGACCCGCCACCCCCACCTGACCCGCGATCGTCACGTAATTACCGATCTTTGTGCTGCCAGCGATCCCCACCTGCGCCACCAGAATGCAGTGCTCTCCGATGGTCACATTGTGGGCGATCTGAACCAGGTTATCGATCTTGGTACCACGGCCGATCACCGTGGCCCCGAGAGCCGCCCGATCGATCGTCACATTCGCACCAATTTCAACGTCATCATGGATGATCACCTGCCCCACCTGCGGCACCTTGCGGTGCTCACCCTTGTCGAACACATAACCAAAGCCATCCGAACCAATCACCGAGCCCGCATGAATGCGCACACGCCGCCCCAGCGCACTGCGGGGGTAGAGCGTCACATTCGGATAAAGCCGGCACCCGTCACCCACGACACAGTCCTCCGAGATGAAATTGCGACCAACGAGGACCGCCTCAGCCCCGATCCGGACCCGTTCACCGATGACGCACTGAGGTCCCACCTGCGCCGAAGGATCCACCTGTGCCGAGGCCGCCACCACCGCCGACGGATGGATGCCTGCCTGCAAAACCGGCTCAGGGAAAAACAGCGGCAACACCTGTGCAAAGGCTACCCGAGCATTCTCGACCTGCAGAATAGTTTTGCCGGTAGACGACCGAAAATCACCGGCCACCAGAATGGCTGAAGCAGCGCTTTGGTCAGCCCGCAGAAAGTACGCTTCGTTTTCCGCGAAAGTAAGATCACCGGACTTGGCTCCGTCCGCCGGAGCAAAACCGGTTAATTCTAGAGAAGGGTCACCCACAACGCAGCCGCCGACACGCTCGGCGACCAAGCTGGCAATCAAGGTTGGCATAAAAATAGTTTCCCACGGAACACCTCCGCGCACCGGCAAAAACCGGTGCTGCAGCATCACCGTCCCCACCTCCAACGCACAACATTTCGTTTCCTCCATCACCCGCGTTTACCCATGCAGAAGCGGCCGCGGGACCGGACCGGAGCGTGCATTGGAGGCGATCACCAACCCCCTCGCGCACAGCGCGAAAGCTCCTCCTTTCCCTGAGCCTCCTCAGCACGCGCAGGACCGAGCCCGCGAAGCCTCACCCACGGCCCAAAACCACCATCCCTGCCGCCTGCGCAGCCAGAATTGCCCGAAACATCATCGACCCAGTGAACCGCAGCTTCAGATCTGAAGCAAATCGAGGTCTTCGAGCCGACTGACACCCGACTGGCGCCTCCGTCTTTCGCCATCCCCCACAGACAGCCCTTGTCCCGGGGGGCGATGAATTCTAGTCACCCCCGAAGGATTTGGGTTTTACCGGCTGAGGGGATACCTAGACTGATCCCCCGACCCGACTCCGGTCACCGCCATGCCCGCCGACACTAAGATTATCGAACTACGGCAATTCCTCGCCGAACGCCTGCCACGGGCTCGGCTCGGGGTGGCACCGGAGCGAATGGTTCCCGCGACCCTGCCCACCGGCATTGAATCCATTGATCAGGGCCTGGGAGGCGGGTTACCCCAAGGTGCCTTCACCGAACTGGTGGCCCCCGGAGAAGGCTCCGGCAGCGCCCAGTTCATCCATGCATTGCTGCGACACACGGCCTCGGGCGGACGTTTCCTGACTTTGGTCGACGGAGCCGACAGCCTGGACATCGACGCCCTCGAACCGGAAGCCCTGGCCCACCTGCTCTGGGTCCGATGTCGAAACACTGCGGAGGCCCTGCAAACCACGGACCTCCTCCTGCGTGACCGCAACATTGCCCTTGTGGTCCTAGACCTGAAGCTGAACGCCGCCCACGAACTGCGCCGCATCCCGGGCACCCTCTGGTACCGCTTGAGCCGACTCATGGAACAGCACGGCGGAACCGTGCTGGTCATCACGCCCCAACCATTGGTGGCCGGAGCCGCCGCCCGCATCGTTTCCCGAACCCGACTCGACCATCGGGATCTCGAGCGCAGCCCCGACACCCTGAATCTCCGCTTCGAGACCGAGCAACGTCGAGTGCGGGAGGCCGGTGCGCGGCAAACCGCCTGAAGGCCCGTTTCTCGAACCTTGCTCTCACGCCATGTACGCCGTCATCCACCTCCCCCAGTTCGCACTCCAAGCCGCGCTGCGATTGTCACCGGAACTCTGGGGACAACCCGTCGCCCTGGTGGACCCAGCGCGCACCACCCCGGTCGTCCTGGAAACAACCCCGCCCGCCCGGGACGCGGGCGTGGAACGGGGACAGACCGCCACTCAGGCACTGGCGCGATGCACCGGCATCCTCATCCGCCACCGCGCCCCCGCACGGGAGTCAGCCACCACTGACGTCCTCCTTCAGTGCGCCTACGGATTTTCTCCGCACTTAGAATCCACCGCCCTGGGCTTGTGCACCTTGGACTTGCGGGGATTGAGCCGATTACAGCCTCCTGAACCCGACGCATTACAAGCCTGGGCCCAGGAGTTGCAATCCAGCCTGACAGAACAAGGACTCCGCTCCCATATCGGCTTCGCCACGACTCCCAATCTGGCACGTCATGCCGCACAGTCTGGAGCGGCAGTCCATGTAGTCACCGACGCCGCGCGCTTCGTCGCCTCGCTCCCACTGGCCGCACTAGAACCGTCCAGCGACACCACGCGAATCCTCACAGGCTGGGGCTTGCGCACCGTGGGAGAATTGCTGGCCCTCGATCCGGCCGAGTTGACCGACCGACTGGGGCTCGAAGCCCTGGGCCTGCTGGCTGCGGCCTCCACACGAAACACACGCCCCCTGAAAACCATCCGCCCGCCGGAAGTGTGGACGGAATCCTGGGATTTCGAGGACCCCGTAGAAACGCTCGAGCCCTTGCTGTTCCTGCTGCGCCGCTTCACCGACAGCCTGTGCGCGCGGCTCGCACTGGCAGGTCGTGCGGCTGAACGTGTCGACCTGTCGTTGCGACTCGAATCCGGAAACCGACTCGAACGCCAGCTCAACGTCCCGGAACCCACCCGCGACGCGGCCGTGCTTCAACGCTTACTAGCAACCCACCTCGACACCGTCCGCAGCGAAAGTGCGGTCGTGGGTTTGCAACTCACGCTGGAGACCACCGTACCGGTCCAGCGGCAGTTCGGTCTGTTCGAAACAACGCTCAAAGACCCTCGCCAGTTCCAGGAAACCCTCGGACGCATCGCCGCCATTCTCGGTTCGGATCGTGTGGGCACGCCGGTGAAACTCCATCAGCACGGAATCGACGCCTTCCGATTGGTTCCTCCCGAATTCGAAGGAGTCGCCGCCCTATCCCAACCGCGCCCAGCCCTGCAAGCTCCCGGCCTGCGCCGGCTGCGACCCGCGCCTGTGGCCACCATCGAATCGATCGATGGACGCCCCTCATCGATCCGCTGTTCCATCGCCCACGGCCGCCTAGTGGTAACCTTGGGCCCTTGGCGCGCTTCCGGACGCTGGTGGGAAAAGGGCGCCTGGCACCGCGAAGAATGGGATGCCACCACCCTGCGCGGACAAGTCTTGCGTCTGGTTCATCAGCCCGATGGATGGACGGTCGACGCCCTGCTCGACTGAACCCATCGATCCATTGGCTTCCAACGCCTCCAGTCCCGCCTACGTCGAACTGCACGCCCGCAGCGCCTTTAGCTTCCTGCGTGGGGCCTCGCTGCCGGAAGAACTGGCCCGCACTGCCGCCAGCCTAGGACTGCCTGCACTGGCCGTATGTGATCGCATGGGCCTCTACGGTGCGCCGCGCGTCTTCGACACCGCCCGCGAACAAGGCATCCGCCCCATTATCGGCGCTGAATTAGCCATGGACGACGGCTCGGTCTTCCCCGTGCTGGTGCGCTCACGCGAAGGCTACCGCAACCTGTGTCGACTACTTTCCCAGGCACATCTCCGGGCCGCCAAGAACGAAGCCACCCTCCGTTGGGAAGAACTCCCTGAATTCGCCGTGGGCCTCGTCGCACTCAGCGGCGATCGGGAGGGGCCAGCCCTACGAGCCATCCGCGCTGGCCGAGATGCCGATGCGGCCCTGCGCCGACTCCTCCAAGCCTTTGGTGAAGGACACGTCTACGTCGAGATCCAGCGACAACGCCTCCGCGGCGAAACCCGCTGGAATCAGGCCCTTCAAGATTTGGCCGCCGCGCACCGGATCCCACTACTGGCTACGGGAGGGGTCAGCCAGGCCACCCCCGAGGGCCGGGAAGTGCTCGATGTCTTCGCCTGCCTGCGCCACCACACGCACCTCGACGCCGCGGGCACTCACCTGAGCATCAACGACGAGGCGCACCTCAAGCCCGCCGCCGCCATGGCTCGGCTCTTCAGCGACCTCCCGAAGGCAGTGGCCGAGACCGTGCGACTGGCCGAACGACTGGAGTTCACCCTAGAAGACCTGGGCTACGAGTTCCCTCGCTACCCAGTGGGCCCCGGCGAAACCATGGAAGGCGTGCTGCGCGAGTGGACTTTCCGCGGCGCACGAGTCCGCTACGGCGACGAGATTCCGGAAAAGGTGCGGCGGCTGCTAGAGAAGGAACTCTCCCTCATCGGACGTCTCGGGTTCTCCGGCTACTTCCTTATCGTCGCCGACATCGTCCGCTTCTGCCGCGACGAAGGAATCCTGGCGCAAGGACGCGGCAGCGCCGCCAACAGCGCGGTCTGCTTTTGTCTAGGGATCACGGCCGTCGATCCGCTCAAGTTCAATGTGCTCTTCGAGCGCTTCCTTTCGGAAAGCCGCAAGGGTTGGCCCGACATCGACATTGATCTCCCGAGTGGCGAGCGCCGTGAACGGGTCATCCAGGAAGTTTACCGGCGCTACGGCCGACACAGCGCCGCCATGACAGGAACGGTCATCACCTACCGCGGCCGCAGCGCCGCCCGCGAGATCGGCAAGGCTCTCAACTTACCAACCGATGTGCTGGACCGATTTTCGAGCCTGCAAGGCGGCGGCGATTTTCCGCACACCCTCGAACTCGAGGAGCAACTGCGCCAGGCCGGCCTGCCCGCCGAGCACCCCAGGGCCACCGCCTTCGCCCGACTTTGCCGCCGCATGCGCCGCCTGCCCCGGCACCTGGGTCAGCACTCCGGCGGCATGATTCTGTGCCAAGGCGAACTCACCGGAATCGTTCCGCTCGAGAACGCCTCCATGGCCAGCCGCGTGGTAGCTCAGTGGGACAAAGACGACTGCGAGGGCTTGGGCATCATCAAGGTCGATCTTCTGGGCTTGGGCATGATGGCCGTGCTGCAAGACACCCTCACCTTGACCACCCAGCGCGGACGCCCAGTGGATCTGGCTCAGCTTCCCAAAGACGACCCCGACACCTACGCGCTCATGCAGCGGGCCGACACCATTGGTGTCTTCCAAATTGAGAGCCGTGCCCAGATGGCCACGTTGCCGCGCATGAAGCCCGCCTGCTTCTACGACCTGGTGATCGAGGTTGCCATCATCCGGCCCGGGCCCATCCAAGGTGATTTGGCCCATCCCTACCTTCGCCGCCGCAACGGACTCGAGTCGGTGACCTACCTCGACCCCCGGCTCGAACCCATCCTCCAGCGCACCCTGGGCGTGCCGCTCTTTCAGGAGCAAATGCTGGAGATCGCCATGGTCATGGCCGACTTCAGCGGTGACGAAGCCGAGAACTTGCGCAAGGCCCTGAGCTTCCACCGTTCCGACGAGAAGATGGCCCTGGCCACGACCCGACTGCGCGAGTCTATGGCCCGTAAGGGCGTTGCGCCAAACGTCATCGACTCCATCGCCAAAACTGTGGGCTCCTTTGCCCTTTACGGATTCCCTGAATCGCACGCCATTAGCTTCGCGCTGCTCGCCTACGCCAGCGCCTATCTAAAGGTGCACCGGGCTCCGGAATTCTTTGCTGCACTGCTCAACAACCAGCCGATGGGCTTTTACGCACCGGCCACGGTGGTACAGGACGCAAAAAAACATGGCATCGCCGTGCGCCCGGTTTGCGCCGCACGCTCCGACTGGGAGACCCGCGTGGAATCCGATGGGTCGCTGCGCTTGGGGTTGCAACTCGTGCAAGGGTTGCCCGTGGCCCAGGCGACGAACCTGCTGAACGAACGCACACGCAAGCCCTTCGCCTCGCTGAACGATTTGAAGGCGCGGACCACACTGGGTCCGGAGGCGCTGCGCGCCCTGGCTTCCATTGGCGCACTCAATGCCTGGGCCACCGACCGTCGCTCGGCCCTGTGGCAGGCAGAACGCCCGCTGCGCCTAGAGGATTTGGGAGGAGGGTTCCCTGACGGTGACGCCGTGGACCGCCTCGAAGGCTCAGCCTCCCCGCTGAAACCCATGTCGCCCGAGGAGCGATTGGTCGCCGACTACGCCACACTCCGGCTTACCACAGGCCCCCATCCGATGGCCTTGCGCCGGGGCACTTTGAAGGATGTTTGGCAAAGCGCCCAACTCCGGGAAGCTCCGGATGGCGCCCACATCCGGGTGGCTGGACAGGTGATTTGCCGTCAACGCCCCGGCACCGCCAAGGGCGTGTGCTTCCTGAGCCTGGAAGACGAAACCGGCATTACCAACGCCATCGTCTCGCCCGAACTCTTCGAGACCGAGCGACTCCGAATTAGCACCGAGCCGTTCCTGCTGGTCGAAGGCATCGTGCAACGCCGTCACGGCACGATCCATGTGCGCGCCCTACATCTCGAACGACTCCCCGATCACCACCTCCAGACATCCGCCTCACACGATTTCGCCTGAGCCGGAACGATTCAATGGAACTGTTCTGGCTAAGAACTTGTCTGGAAAATTCTAAGAAACAGAACCACTCACCGCGATCTCAACCGGAACAATCGCCCCGTGTTTGTCGCGCTAATGGACCACTGGAAACGAACCCCGTCGTTCAACGGGGTTCCAACCACCGCCCGCCATTGCCGGGGCAAATCCAGAGTCGATTCCTGCAACTCCACCTCGGTGGCCAGTGACGACCAACTCAACACCCAGAGGTCATCGCCGAAGCCGGTGAGTTCCAGACGCAGGGGAACCGCGGTCACCGAGACGGCGGCGCGGTTGTCCGTGACGTCCACATCCGGCGTGAGCGTGCTGGCTACCCACTCGAAGCGCGTGACGGCCTCCACCGGGATCCGGACGCGGATGAGCGCGGTCCACTCCGACTTAGCAGGCAAGGTACCGATGAGAAAACTCACTCCGGTGGCGCCTGTTTGAAAACTACCACCATCTCCTAGCGTCGCCCCCAGAAACTCCGCCGGACTGGGCAACGTCAGACTCCCCGTGACATTGGTGGCCGGCAGTGGCCCAAAATTGCGGGCCTTGAGGCTCAGACGGAACTCCGACCCCATGACCACGGGTTCCGCCGAGGACGCAAGGGAGACATCAAAATCAGCCGCGGTTCCCACGAGGAAATCCTGCGCTGAGACAGCCGCCCCGGCTGCCGTCTCCACGGTGATCCGACCACTGACGGCACCCACAGGAACCCGGGCCAGCAACCCGTTGGTCGTTGCGCTGACCACCGAGGCCGCCACCCCGCTGAACCGCACGATCGCCGGCAAGCCTAGGTCCACACCGACGATACGCACATCCGTACCCACCCCGCCCAAGGCCGGAGAAAACCCGCTGATCACCGGAACCGGCCCTTGAACGGAAATCGGTCCGCCGGAGGCTTCACCCCCGGGCGTCACCACCCTGACCCATCCTGAAGAAGCACCCTCCGGCACCAGGGCCGTGACGCGGCGATTGTCCACGACCGTGAAGACTTTCGCCGCAAGCCGGTTGGTTCCAAAGAGGACGGCCGATGCTCCCAAGAGATTGGTCCCGCTCAGCGTCACGGTCTCTCCGACCTTCACAAGGTTCGGATTGACGGTGCTCAGTTGCGGGGACGCATGAAACAAAGTTGAGGACTCATCAGTCCCAGAACTTCCTGAAACCGTCACAAATCCGGTTCCCGCACCGAAGGGCACCTTGACCGTCACTTGCGTGGCCGTGACGGACACCGGCGTCGCCGGAGCTCCGCCGAAGATCACCTGCGTCACCCCGGACAACCCGAAACCGCTGACAGTCACCAAAGTCCCCACCGCACCGCTGGATGGCGAAAACCCATTGATCCGGGGAGCGAGTACAAAATTGGACACCGTGATGAAGCGCCCCCCCGGCGACTCCAAAGTCAACGGTGCGGTCGCCGGCGCTCCCGGCGGGACGACCACCGTCATGAGCGTGTTAGATACCACCGTGAGATTGGTGGTGACCACCCCACCAAAAGAAACCGAAGACACCGCGCGAAAGCTGCGACCACTCAAGGTGAGAGTTTCGCCGACCCGAGCCCGAGACGTGAAGGCCGTGACCCAAGGCGCGAGGTAGAAGTAGCCACTGGTCATCGTCGCACCGGCATTGTTGGTCACGGTGATGGGGCCCGTCATGGCTCCGGGCGGCACCACCACCGAAACAGAACCTTCCGTCACGGTGTCCCAACCTGCCCGAATGCCGTCAAAGAAAACACCCAAGCGGTAGTTGGGATCCGTGGGATCCAGAAAGTTGGAACCAGTGAGCGCCACGGAGTCTCCAGGAACACCACGCACCTTGTCGGCATCGGTGAAGGCACCGTTGCGGGCGAACCGCTGCACTACCGGCGGCAACTGGAAATTCCAAGGTGTCTGAGTTTGACCGAACGCATTCTCAACAAAGATCGGCCCAATGGTCGCCCCCAGGGGGACCCGCACCGAAATCTGATAATACCCCAGTCCCAAGGATCGGATGGACTCCACGGTCGCCGGCGTAAAGTTGAAGGTGACCGCCGTCAGGGGAGGATTGAGGAAATTCAGCCCAGTGATAGCGATAAGCGCCCCAGGCTGGGCACGGTTGGTTGAAACGGCCGTCAACTGTGGAGCCCCCTGCCCCAGCAGAACTAGGGCACCCCATCCGCACCAGGCCCAAAGGAGGACCATCCAAGAACAGCAACGATTCATGACTGATGAGTGTGTCCGTCGTCTGTCGCAAAACGGATATCACCAACGACAACGACAATAACGACGCGCCCATCTTCACCGGCAGACGTCAAAATTCACACCCCGAATCCGGGACCATAAGCATATAAAGCCCACCTCCCTGATCCCTTGAATAAGGAACTATTAACTACGTCTCACCCCCACAACCGTGAATACCCAGACCCCTGACGGCAGCCTTCCTTGCGAAGGTATTACGTCCCGGCCGGCAAGACTTCTCCGTTGGTCCCCCCCGGGATTCCCAGTCATCTGGGTTCAGTCACGTTCCTAGATTTCGCTCCAACCCCAAGAACGAACCTTCATCGAGAGGCTCGCGACCCTTGGATCGACTTTCCCCTCAAAATACCTGTCTCTAACCGCTCTGAACACAATGAATGCCTCGTTCATGCGTCCATCCCGCAACACCCTTGGGCTGATCTTGCTCTGTTTGGGAACTACCGTTGGATGCGACACCGGGTCGAAAACCGTAGTCCACACCGCACCGCCAGCGCCGACCGTGAGGACTGTGGTCGTCCAAGCCCCCTCGGTTCCGGCTGCCTTGGGCAAGCGGTCGACCCCGGGAGTGGATCCGGTGATCTCATCAACCCCACCGCCTCCGCAACCCGCTCCTGCCCCGGTGGCCCAACCGCCAGCCCCGATAGACCCCTCGGCCTCGGTGGCAGTTCTGGTTCCGCCGCCCCTGCCCGGCCCAGTGGCCGATGTGGTGCAACTCACCCGTGGCGGACTCGACGAAGGCGTGGTCGCTGAATATATCACCAATATCCGGGAACCCTTCGCCCTCGGAGCCAGCCAGATCGTCTATCTGAATGACCTAGGGGTGTCCTCCAATATTATCCATGTACTAATGCGAAAGGCGGCTGCGATCCAACCGGAAAGCCCAGCACCCGCCCTTCTGAACGCCTCAGCACCCGCGGTTCCCCAGTCGATCCCCACGAACCTAGCCCCGCCGCCGGTGGCTCCGACGGCGATCACCACCACCTTCGAAGGCACGCCGCCGCCGCCGCCCTCCTCGACCACTGTTGTCCCTGCACCGGTAGCCCAGACCGTTGTCAACCAGCAGGTCTTTTATCAATCGCTCTCCCCCTATGGCAGTTGGATGGAAGTCCCTGGCTACGGATGGTGCTGGCGCCCGTCGGCCTCGGTGGCAAACCCGACATGGCAACCCTACTGCGACGGTGGCTCGTGGCTGTGGACCGATGCCGGTTGGTATTGGAACTCGACCTACACTTGGGGCTGGGCTCCGTATCATTATGGCCGCTGGCATCAGCATTCCAGCTTCGGTTGGGTGTGGAATCCGGGTTATGACTGGGCTCCGGCCTGGGTCGCTTGGCGCAGCTCCCCGAGCTATTGCGGCTGGGCTCCGCTGCCTCCGGAATGCCGATGGAGCGCCAACGTGGGTTTCTCGTGGGTCAATGGCCACACGGCCGTCAGCATCGGATTTGGTATCGGCACAGCAGCCTGGTATGCGACGACCTGGGACCGTTTCGGTGATCACCACCTTTATCATCATCGACTGCCACGCCATCAAGCCGAGCGTTTCGTTCGCGAGAGCAACGTCCAGGTGGCCAGCGGTCAGGGCGTGAACATCCGTGGCAACAACAACACAGTGATTATCAATAACGGGATTTCCCGAGAGGAAGTCCAGAAGCACAGTCGCGAGGAGATCCGGCGCACGGAACTCCGCGACGTCAACAGCCCGGCGGCCGCTCAAGCCTTCGCCAACTCGCGACCCAACCCCTCGGGGGGCCGGCCCGCCGAGGTGGCTGTGTACCGCCCGGCGGTGCCGACCCATGCTTCACGCCCGCCGGAATCGGTCCTTAAGCGACCGGAAGTTTCGCGATTGGCTCCCACCCCGAACTCCGGCGGCCTGCCAGATCGCATCGGCATCTCACCTCTGAATTCTCGACCACTAACGGTTCCATCGGCCAGTGGCTCGCTGAGCCCGAACCGGCCGGCCAACATCCCGTCTGCCAGCGTGGCGCCCTCGTCGTCTCCCGGTCGGCCCGCACCCCTCCCAGCGAGCAGTCCGACGGAACGATTGACGCAGACGCTGCCCCCCACGACGCGTCCCGGAAGCGGAGGCGGCACACCCACCGCCGTGGCACCGAAGGTTTTGGGGAACCCTTCCACCACGCCCACCAGGCCCACCACGCCCACCCCCAGCGTCACCCCTTCGCGCCCCCCGGAATCCCGCAGCGCGCCCATTCCGCGTGCAGGGCCGACGGAGCCTGCCTCGCCCCTCGGCGCGCCGAGCCCGGGGTCCACTTCCCGAATCCCGACCGCCCGATCCGGGTCCGGATTTGAATCCGGGTCACGCCCCACTCCGGTGACGACCTCACGCCCGTCGGTCATCCCGGCGAACCCCACGCCCACCGCGTCGATCACGGCCCCCTCGGTGCAATCAGCACCGCCGCAGTCTGCGGCTCCGATTTCCCGCCCCATCTTCATCCCGAATACGAGTGTCCCTTCCCGGCCTGCGATAAATCCCTCGGTGGCCCCAGCACCCTCGGCACCCTCGGCACCGCCGGTTTCGCGACAAGAGGCTTTCCGGCCTGCTGCGCCTGCGCCCTCAGCGAGCTTCCCCCCCAACGTGCAGACACGCCCAGCACCCACGGCATCGCAGTTCGCTCCGGCCCCCAGCGTTGCTCCAGGACCGCGACCTGCGCCAAACCCGGCTCCTTCGTTCCAACCCTCTCCCCGGCCTGCACCGTCAGCGGCTCCGAGCCCAGCTCCCTCGGGGCGGCCAGGTCAACGTGGGCCCGTGGAACGGTGACCTCTACCGACACACGCATCATCCCTGACCATGAGCACCTCAATCCTCTTGCGAATCCTGCTGTCGGGTTGGTTTCTCACCATTCCAGGCCTGTTGATGGCCCAGGGTTCCAGCAAGCCCAAGAGCGCCGGAGCCAGTGGTCGCGTGCTCTTCGAGACCGGCTTTGAGCGATTTGAGGGTTACGATCCGGCACTGGATTTGGTGGATTCGCTGGGACGCGGCCAGAAAGGTTGGATAGCGGTGGGTCATGGCGGCAACGGCGTGCTCACCAACCAAGTCGATGGTTTCACGGGGCAATACGCCTACATGGGTTATCAGGGGCCCACGAATAAAAGCTTTAGTGTGAACCTCTTCCGCCCCATCCAGTTGGTCCCCGACACCAACATGCTGCCTGTGGTGGTGTTCCAGGCCACCTTCAGCATTCGAGACGATTCCCCATCGGGAGCCGCAGCCGACGACTTTCGTTGGAGTGTCTACACGCCGAACGACCAACGTCTGTTCACCCTCGACTACCATGGTCCCGACCAGTCGATCAATTACGCCCTCGACGACGGAAAGGGCTTCATCGGCACGGGCTACCAGTTCGAATACGACGTCGTATACCAACTAGAGATCTCCATGAGCTTCGGGCGCAACCGGTTGTCGGCCTCGCTCAATGGCACTCCGGTGGTTTATGAACTCCCGCTGAGCACCCGAATTCAACGCCCCTCACTGGGCAGCGTGGATGTCGTCTGGGCTGCCAATCCCAAGGGCACCTGGAACGACAACTACATGCTCTTCGACGATTATCGCATCATCGCCTACCCACCGAACGCAGTAACCCCGTTGATGGAAATGACCGGTTTGGATGCACAAGGCAACGCTCGACTGAAAGTCTGGGGCGAGCCCGCGGTGCGCTACCGAATCCAGTCGAGCAACGATCTGAAAACTTGGATCGACCGCGACATCGTTGTATCGACGGCTCCGGATGGCTTGGCGACCTGGACCGATACCCAGCCCACCGTCACTCGCTACTACCAGGCCGTCGCTCTTCCTTGAAGGCTTGTCGGATCGGGCCGCTCGAGCCGCAACCGTAGGTCTCCCAAAGCGTCCCGCACCTCCAATCGGTCTGCCCAGCAGCGTAATTCCAGAGCTCCGATGCGTTCGGTCCACAGTGTGAAACCTGGTCGCCCGCGGAGCCTTCGTCGCAAGGCTACTGGACTCCGTTCGGTGGCGGGCCGATCTCCTGTCGCAACCACCAGCAACCGCGGATTTACCTGCGCCAGAAACGCCTCGGACGCAGCCTCACCTGAGGCAGGGATGCCCGTGATGAGAACATCGGCTGCCAGTGAAGCGCCCTCGCGCCGAATCAATGCCTTTTGACCGTCAGGCCCCAGGTCTGGAGCCAACAAAATCTTCCAACCGGCCGCCTCCATCAAAAGAACCAACGCACCATCGTCCGCCCGCGAGAAAGAGTCTGAGTCGTCCGGATGGAGCACCGTCATCGCGCCAATGGAACGGCCGCGTTGAACCCGCTGAAAGGGAACTCCATTGGCAGTTGCTAACCCATCCAAACCTCGGAACAGCGGTGAACGCATCCGACCCACCGGAAGGATGAGTTGATGCGGCGGAGCACTGGTCATCAACACCGGCACCCCTCCCAGGTGACGAACATCCCCGTGAGATACAGCCAGAGTCGACACACGATCGACTCCCCGTGATTGCAGCCACGGCAACACCACTGCCTTGGCAGTGGCCGCGTCTCCGGTATCCAACAGCAGGTCTGCAGAGCTACCTGGCCGGTCGATCCAAACCGCCTCGCCCGATCGAAACACCGTCACAGTGGCCGCCGGTTCCCCGATGTGCGGCACACCCACCATGAGCACGAGCCACAGAGCCGCCGACCCCCACCAGAGCTGTCGACGACGCTGGGTCTCAAGGCAGCCCGAAGCCGCGACAACCCAGAGGATCGTATAGGGAACCCACACCCAACTGCCCGGCGATGCAGCTGACCACCAGCCTCCAGGAACCGCCTCACAGGCGCGGCTCGCAGCCATCATCCCATGCATGCCCACCCAAGCGGCGGAATTCCACAGCTCGGTCCCCATCGGCAAGCCCATCGACAGAGCATTAGCAATGAGCACCAGGCTGCTCAAAGGGACCACGATCAGGTTGGCCACCAATGAAATGACGCTGACCAAATGGAAGCATTCTACCGACATCGGCCAGGACGCCACCAACGCGGCCAGACCGGTGACGCATCCGCGGCATAACCCTCGCTCAGCCCATTCCCAGGCCCGTCGCGTACGAGACCACTGCGAGGGCGGCAACAAAGGATCTGGGTGCCAGGGGCGATGCTCGAGCCACCAGACCTCCCACCTCGAAGGGAAGACGGCCAAAGCTGCCACCACCAAAAACGACAACAGAAAACCCGCCTGAAATAGTTGCCCCGGCTCGGCGATCAAGATGAGCAACGCCGCCAGCGACAGCGAGTTGAGCAAGTCACCGGGACGTTCCAGCATCCACGTCCCCACCACCACCGAAGTCATCACGGCCGAACGGACGGCCGACGGTTGCCATCCGGTCGCCGCGACGTAGAACCAAATCAGCGGCAAGGACAAGCCACCGCACAGGGCACGACTCCAACCCAGCACACGAAACGCCTGCACCAGCAGAACAGCGATCAGTGCAATGTGTAGGCCACTGATGGCAAAGACATGCAGTGTTCCCGACCGCATGAACCCATCGTCCACATCGCCGGCCAAGCCAGTGCGCCAACCCAAGGCCATGGCCCAAATCAAGCGAGTCGCACCATCCTCGGGTAGTCCCTGCGCGAGGCGCGCTCGAGCCCAAGCCAGAAACCGCTCGCTCCAGGGCACCACGTCTGTCGCCCCAGGGCCCAACTCCCAATCTCCGGGAGCCTCGCATCGCAACTGGAGGCCGATGCCTTGTCGGCGAAGGAAGGTGGCGTAATCGAACAAGCCGGGAGCCACCGGGCCCGGCGGCGCGGAGACCAAGCCAGAGATTTCTACGGACTGTCCGCGGAAAAACCGCCCATCAGGGACTCCCTGACTGCTGACAATCACCTGGCCCGAAGCCGATTCCCAAGGTTTGTCTTGGGAACACCACTCAGTGACCTGAAGCCGAACCACGGTTCGTTCCACCCACTGTCCTTTGCGCTCGGACAGCCGCACAGAAGGCGTCTCGGCCAAAATCCCCCGCACCCGCCCAAGCTCACCGTGTCCATCCAGCCGCCACCTCAAATCATCCGGATCCAGTGGCCACTGCGTCGTATGATAGGTCAGTGCGCCGGCACCAAAGAGAGCGAGGCTAATTCCTACAACGAACCCCTGGGACCAGAGTCCGGCCAGCGTCAAACCCAGCAACGCCACCGTGAGCGAACCCCCACCGAAGTCCCCGGGAAACAACTCAGCTGACCAGATGCCGGCCGCAACACAAAGAGCAGGAATGAGCAGAGGTCGACGCATGGGGCGTTTTCATGCATCGAACGATTTTATGGAGAACCTGAAGGGAATTTTCGACGAACAAACGGAATACTTCAGGCAGAACGTCTCCAACGCCACCAGAGTCCGGCCAAGGCCAAGCCCAGCGCGGCACCTGCGGCATCGATCATCACATCCCAAGGGGTTCCGACTCGTGTTGGCACGAAGGTCTGATGCCATTCGTCGGAGACGGCGTACATCACCGACAATCCCCACGCCCAGCCAGCCGCCCGCAGCGGCTGGGGGGCTCCGGTGGAACGACGCACGGCCAGAAAAACTCTCCAAGCCAACCAGGCCAAAACCGCATATTCAGACACATGGGCTCCTTTGCGGATCAAGAAAATCACTTCGTCCATTTGCTCGCTCGTCGCCTCGGGCATCCACCAGCGCAGCAAGGGACCGAGGATGCGAAAGCCCCGCTTTCCGGAACCGGAATCGGCGGACGCCCAGAAAATCACTCCCATCCACAGCACCAGGGGCCCCCAGTACCGGAGTCGTTGGAACACCCCTGACATGGTAGCGAGGGAAGCAAGCCATGGCCGAATGGAAAAGGGCAAAGAGCTACCCCATAGCGGCGCACCTTCAACGTCCTAAAGCTTCCACCCACTCCTGCTCCCTGAAAATCAAACACCGCGACACCGGCTTGCGCGGAGTAACCCCTTCAGTTCTGACCCCGACCGTCATCCACCGGCCAGTTACCAATCTCGGTGTGCGGCTCGTTGTCGTTGTTCCAACGTGCCCGCCAAGTCGTGCTCAACGGATTCACCACCTCCCGGCGCAGCGCCGATTCAGCGTGACCGTCAGCGAACATGATGTTGCAGCGCAAATTGTGACGCTTGGCTGGCCACTGATCCTTCTCCTTCGGATCGATATTCCCGTCCCATGAACGGTCCGTGAGGCTGTCGGCGATCATGATCATATCGGACGGAGCCTTGACCCGACTCTCCGGCATCTCCGGTTGGCTTGGCGGATTAATGTCACCGCCCAAACCCAATTGCTGACTCAGGTCGGGAGTGGGATTTCGCAGACCCCAATCATTGTATCCGAAGCTGAAACGGGTCCCTGAACCGGATGCCAGCACTAGGTTGATACCCTGAGGGAAGGTCTTGTTAACATTGGTGTCCCACTGGGCCTCTTTGGGATTGGCCGGGCAATAGAACGAAGCACGGTTGGTACCCATCTCACCGAAAAGGCGCAGCGGCCAGAGATAGTAGAACTCGGGTACTTTAATGCAGCCGGGATATTTCTGATAATTCTGCGTGTACATGGCCGTCGCGAGGCCCATTTGTCGCTGGTTATTGATGCAACTGATGCCCAGAGCCTTGGCCTTGGCCTTGGCCAGCGCCGGCAAGAGCATCCCCGCCAAGATCGCGATGATGGCGATCACCACGAGCAATTCGATCAGCGTGAATGCGGCATGGATGCGGCGCACAGGATTCGAGGCAGGGGAGATTAGCATGGCAACCGGAGGCTTTATCTGTGGGAAGATTCCCCAACATTTAAACACAGAAAAACCAACTTCACCATGCAAATGCCGCACGGTCACCTATTCCGAAACCACACGCCATGGGCCCAGCGGTTGATGGAAGCGCGTACGCGCCCTCCAGCTTCCCAAGGCTTCCGCATCTCCATCACGGCAACTCACAAGGCTCAAGCTGTCCAGATCCACCAAAAAAAACGCCACCTGCCCCCATCGACGCCCGAGCGCGAGCGCCTCGGTCGCTGAACCGGTTGCCACGGCCCACCCAGGTTCTTGGTGTTGAAAATCTGGAGATCCCCCGACCACACGGAAGCGCCACCACCCGTGGTAATCCAGATCGGCAACCAACCCCCTGTCGGCCTGCTGATTGACCGTCTCGGAGCAAACCTGATCCCCCGGGTTGCAGGCCGTGACGATGGTAAAGCAAGGGTGGATGATTTCCTCAGGTCGGATTGCGCATTGGAAACGGACAGTCCGGTAGGCGGGATTCATGAACTTTTCCAGTCGATGGCCGAGATCGAATTGAGTGTTCGTCGTTGGGTGACTGTACCGCACACCTAAAAAAATCGACGAAGGTGCGGCTGAGATTCTATCGCTACGCACTCACGCAGGGTCTAGCCAGCCTTCACGAATTCCCAGACCGAAGCCCCGCGTGACTGAAGCCTCTGCCCACGCCGGAAGGATCCCGGTCAGGGGAAAAATCCGGAGGAATCCAAAACACTGGAACCTCGCGCGATCGGAGACGAAAAGAACCGGAAAGCTAAAGAACCTCAGATACCGCGGGTCATGGATTCGGGGAACCAAGATTTAAAAACGCGAACACCAGTGCCCCGATGATGATCAACAGCAGGACGCCTCCGACCGCGAAAAACACCTTGTTGGCCTTGTTCGATTTTTTTGAAAACGCCGTCCCGCCGCCTGCAACCGTTGTCCCAGCATCCCCAAGTTTCACCGTTTGCCGAGAAGCCTCGGTCTGCTTCTTGCCTGTTTCGAAGCGGAGCTGCACTTGACCCATTCGGAGAATCTGACCGGGGCGAAGGGTGGCTTCCTTCTCAGCAGCCAACTGCAATTCATTAATGAAACTGCCGTTGGTGGAACCCAAGTCCTTGACGATCAGATCATCGCCCTTGAGCCAAAGCTCGCAGTGGTGACTGCTCACGCTCGCCTCGGGAATACAGATGGCGTTCTCCTCCAGCCTTCCGACTGAAGCCTTTTCAGGTTTCACCTCGAAGCTAAGGCCGGTGAAGCCCTCTGTCAGAACTGTGAGTTTCGCCATAATGCGGTGTACCAATGTCTAACTACCCGTTCCGGGCAGAGTCAAATGCCGAATCCATGCCCTTGGCAAAAGACTGTCGCTGGAGTGGACAGCTTTTGTCTGATCCCCTCGTTCATCTTGGGCTGATGAATCGATGGAAACTATGGACTGAGCGCACATCACCAGAGCGTCTCATCGCCCGTTTTGGCACAGCACGTCTCGTTCATTGCAATGGAGCGCGTTATGAACTCCGTGGGGGCAATGATTGGGACTTTGCTGCCGCTCAAGAATGGGTTGCCCATTTTCTTCACGAAGCAGTCATTG
>JAPLUF010000176.1 GCA_026397755.1 Verrucomicrobiota bacterium | reverse complement strand
CTGGGCCCAAGCCACCGCCGCCTTCTTGGGAACGCAACGGCTGATAGCGCTGAGCTCGGGAGCGATAGGGCGAACCGTGGGTAGTGCTCCATCATTGTCCGACACCTCGAACTCTGGCGTGGATTCCGACGTCGTAAGAAACCGAGCACTGAAGGCGCTCCAGAGGGTGCTCGCACTTTTCCCACCGACCCCGGGAAGCATCTGGGCCAGGCGTTTGAAGGCCAGTTCGTCGGAGGGGTTGACGATGAGCTTGAGGTAGGCGGCTACGTCCTTGATGTGGGCTTGTTCGAAAAAGCGAATGCCGCTGGTAATGACGAAGGGAATATTGCGCCGGGTGAGCTCCATTTGCAGTTCCAGCGCATGGAAGTGCGAGCGGTACAAGACGCAGGCCTCTGACAGGGGAATTCCTTCGTCGCGCAATTCTAGGGCGCGTTGAGCGATGAAGGCGGCCTGTTCCCTGGCATCGGTCGAGACGATGAGGGCTGGCTTTTGACCCGATGGCCGATGGGCCTGGAGAGCCTTGGGGAACTGGCGCAGGTTGGCGGCAATGGCGGCGTTGGCCAGGGCGAGAATTTCCGGCGTACTGCGGTAATTGGTCTCGATCTTGAAAACCTTCGCTCCGGCATGGCGCTCGGGAAATTTCAGGATGTTGGCGAAGTTGGCCCCCCGCCACGAGTAGATGCTCTGGGCGTCGTCTCCGACGGCCATGAGGTTTCGGTTCCGCAAGGTCAGGCAGTCGAGCAGCGTGGCCTGAAGGATGTTGGTGTCTTGGTACTCGTCCACCAAGACGAACTGGAAGCGTCGCTGGTAGGTCTCGGCGATGTCGGGGAAGTCTTGCAGGAGTCGCAACCACAGCACCAAAAGGTCATCAAAGTCCATCAGCCCAGCCTTGCGCTTGCGCTCGGCGTACTTGCGTTGGACGAGCCGGATGGAATCCATCACCCCGGCAAAGGGGCCTTCTTCGCCGCCGGTCACTTCCTCCAAGGTTTGACCGGTGTTGACTTGCATGGAGAAGAGGTCCGACAGCGCCTCGGCCTTAGGAAAGCGGACGGCCTTCACGTCGATGGCCGCGTCGGTGATGCAGGCGTTGAGCAGATCCTTGGCGTCTTCGCGGTCCGCGATGGTGAAGTCGCGACGGTAGCCGAGTTGGTCAGCGTGCAGGCGCAGGATGCGGACCCCGATCGAATGGAAGGTGCCCCCCCAAAGATCTACCACACTGCCGCCAAGCAGGTCCCCGACCCGTTCCATCATTTCGCGGGCTGACTTGTTGGTGAAGGTCAGGAGGAGAATGCGGTCGGCGGGGATGCCGTGCTCGATGAGCCAGGCGACGCGGTAGGTCAGGGTGCGGGTCTTGCCGGCCCCTGCACCGGCGAGGACCAGGCAGGGCCCCGGGGCCGCGGTGACCGCCTCATACTGCTGGGTATTGAGTTCCTGCGCGTAGTCGATCCGCAGGTTGGCCGGCGGACGGAAGGGGTTCAGTTGGTACTCACGCGCCACCCCTTGATGAAAGGGGCACACAGTCAAAATCCCAATCCGGAAATGACCGGGATTCAGTCCAATCGCTCGGGCTGCGGATAAGGGCCCAGGCGGGAGATGCCGGGTTCGGACGGGTTGCGACGCCGTTCGTTCAGTTGGGTCAGAAACTCAGGGAATGCTTCCGGCAGAGTGGACCCCTTGAGATACGTTTCTGCAGCTTCTTTGTGCCCGCGAGCCCGAAGCGTGGCGTAGACGTGCAACTCGAACTGAAGACCAAATTGCGAGGCGGCCTCTATATCTCCCAAGGACTGAAGCACGGCGATGAGTGCTTCGGCCGTGGAGAATTGGTCCAGACGTTCCTGAGATCGCAGCCAGTATCGACTCGCTCCGGTCTGGCTGAGGCGAACTAGGCGACCCCAACCTTGGACGGCCCGCAGCATCTCGCCCGCTTGACCCCAGTTGCCGTCCAACAGAAGAACCTGCGGAGCGGGTTGGTCGGCAGGGCGAGGGAGCAAGTTCTCAACCGGTTCGCCGCCTGGGTGCAGGATCCAAAGTTCTCGGTCGGGGCGAGCGATGGACTCGCGCGTCGGCGGGTCAATTCGCTGGAACACATGGGTCCGCGAACCCTGAAGGGTGCGGGCCACCAACTTGCCGGTGCTGGTGGGGCGCCAGTTCTCGCGGCGATGGATCAATACGTCTACCGCTACGGCGCTAGCCACCGGACGCAGCGCGGCGCAGAGGCACCAGCGGGGAGGCAGGCAACACCCATCGCATCGTATTGTTCCTGCGAGGATCACGCTGCGAGCCATGGGCGACAGGATGCTTGGGAGGAGGGAAGTAGGGAAAAAGAAACCGCCGGACCTCCGAGATGGAGGACCGGCGGTTTATCGAGCGGAGACCTCTCGGTCAGTAGGCGGCCTGAGCGCCCTTAATCTGGCGTTTCTGCATCCAGGGCATCATCGCGCGGAGCTTGGCACCGGTCTTCTCGATCGGGTGTTTCTCGCCGGCGGCGAGCAGGGCGTTGTACTTCTTGTAGCCGCTCTTGTACTCGGCGACCCAGTCCTTGGCGAACTTGCCGGACTGAATGTCCTTGAGGGCGGCCTTCATGCGCTTCTTGACCGAAGCGTCGATGATCTTCGGGCCGACGCTCACGTCGCCCCATTTGGCTGTCTCGGAGATCGAGAAGCGCATACCGGCGATGCCCGCCTCGTTCATGAGGTCTACGATGAGCTTCAGCTCATGGAGACACTCGAAGTAAGCCATCTCGGGCGAATAACCGGCTTCGACGAGTACTTCGAATCCGGCCTGGACGAGGGCGCTAGCGCCGCCGCAGAGGACGGTCTGCTCTCCGAACAAGTCGGTCTCGGTCTCTTCCTTGAAGGTGGTCTCGATG
>JAPLUF010000087.1 GCA_026397755.1 Verrucomicrobiota bacterium | reverse complement strand
TACTCCATGGACCAGTGGCCCGGTGCCGCCCACGAGCGCATGGCCCTCGCCCGAT
Organism: Verrucomicrobiota bacterium; assembly: GCA_026397755.1. Lineage (GTDB taxonomy): Bacteria > Verrucomicrobiota > Verrucomicrobiia > Limisphaerales > UBA9464 > SXXZ01. The sequence continues at coordinate 9,231 of JAPLUF010000087.1, read as the reverse complement.
TCTGGGCCGACCGCCGCATCCCCAACCCCATCGTCCTCACCGGCGACATCCACTCCAACTGGGTCAACGACTTGCGCATCGACGACCGCAAGCCTGAGACCCCCGTCATCGCCACCGAATTTGTTGGCAGCAGCATCACCAGCGGCGGCAACGGCAAGGACAACCCCGAAGCGACGGCAAAACTCCAGGCGATGAACCCCTGCGTGCGCTTCTTCAACCGCGAGCGCGGCTACGTGCGCTGCACCGTCACCCCGCAGTCGTGGCGCAGCGACTACATCGCCGTCGAAGACATCCTCAAACCCGGCGGCCGCACCACCGTCCGCCAATCTTTCCTCGTCGAATCCGGCCGCCCCGGCGCGCAGCCGGTGTGAAGACCCAGATCGCCGAGCGGTGGATTCATCCAAGACCCTAAACAGCTGCCTTTCTTTCAAGATCCTGCCGTGACGCTGCACACTCCACCTCATCGGATCATCGGATGCATCGCTGGGATCCTGGCTCTTTGGGGATTGCTTGTGTCGGTATCGCCGCAGGCAAGCGCATCGACAGCCCGAAGCAATGGCGGTCGAACCGCCTTCGTGGAGGCCGGGCCCTCGACCGACGCACTGGTCGCAGCATGGTCCATCGATTCCGGAACCCCGGCCCCGGCCTGGGCCACCGAGGCACGCGGAAGCCTCTGGCAGAAGATCGATCAACCCTTCGTTCCCCGCGCCGCCGATGATCTCGCTCCCCATCCGATCCTTGCGGGCGATGCCATCCTCTTCGGCACCACCCTCGACGAGGTTCGGTGCGTCGACCGTCGGACCGGTGCAATCCGCTGGAACCACTTCTGCGGCGGACCCATCCGATACGCACCAACCGTCGCCGGGGATCGAGTCGTGGTCGGCGCCGACGACGGATGGATTCGCGCGCTCCGACTTTCCGATGGGCTGCAACTGTGGGCAGTGCACATCGGTCCCGCGCAGCCTTGGATCAGCGGCAATGGACGCCTGATCAGCCCCCATCCGATCCGATCCGGGCCGTTGGTGGCCGAGGGCACGGTCTACGCGACTGCCGGCCTGTTTCCCTTGGAGGGCACTTATCTGGTGGCCCTCGACCTCACCGATGGTGCCCTCCGCTGGCGTCGGTTGCTGGGAAATGTCTCGCCGCAGGGTTATTTGGTGGACGCGGGTGCCGACCTGATCGTACCGAATGGGCGAGCGACCCCGCGTGTGTACTCCCGGAAGAACGGAGACTTTCGACGCGAGTTGGGCTCGGGCACCGGAACGTTGGCGGTCGTTTCGGACAGCGAGACGTTCACCGGCCCCGGAGCCACGGGTACGATCATATCGGGCTCGACCGCAAACCCGCCGACGAGCACCCGTCGGACCAGCAGAATCGTCTCCTATCCAGGCCGAAACCTCGCGGTAACGCCAACAACGAGTTATCTGGTCAATGAGCGCGAGATCCTCGCCGTGGACCGAGAACGACTCCGGACCAGCAAAGGGGACCTGGTTCAGGCCACCCGGTGGAAACGAGCGGCCTCCGGTGCGGGTCCGCTGATCGTTGCCGGTTCCCATGTGTTCCTGGGCGTCAGCAACACCGTCCAAGTTCTCCGGGCCGACACCGGCGAACTCGGTCTCACCTTGACAGTCGACGGCCCCGTCTTCGCCCTGGCCGCCGACGACCGCACCCTCGCGGTCTCGACCACCCGAGGCCGGATCACCACCTTCATCCCCCGAGAGGCCGGGCCATCGTCGCCCCCTGCGCCGTCGCCCGCGCCAGCGGTTATGGCCCCGACGAAGCCCACGGCCCCTCTGCCTGAAGTTCTGCGCACCGCCCTGGGCCAACTCCCTGCGCCACGCGGCTGGGGACTTTACCAGCCCTCTGGACCTGTCGGCGCCGACGACGTCCTCCCTGCGCTGATGGCCGGATCGGAACTTCAATGGGTGATCGCCGTCCCCACGGCCGAGGTGGACGCCGCTCGTCGCCATCTCCACGAGCGGGGATGGCTGGGATCCCTCGCCGCGATTGTGGGGTTTGATCTGTCGGGTCCCGTCCCGGTAGCCGATCACCTGTTCAACCTCGTCGTGGGTTCCACGCTTTCCGCATCCGAGGCCTATCGAATCGCCTGCCCAGCACCCTCCGGGGTGGTGGTCCTGCAGGGGCGGATCCTGCCCGGCGAGGCCGTGTCGGGCACCGGACGCTGGACTCACCAGTACGGGAATGCCGGCAACACCTGCGCCACTTCACAATCACTCCAGGGATTCCCCCGCCTCCAATGGTTCGGAGGCCATGGCCCGGAGCGGATTCCCGACCGGCACACGCGCGGGCATGCTCCGTTGGTTTCCGGAGGCCTGATCGTCACGATCGCCGAGAACGGGCTGATCGGAACCGATGCCCGCAATGGAACGGTCCGTTGGCAGTTGGATCTTCCGGAGTCGATGCGGTATGCGATGCCGTACGATGCCGGATATGTGGTGCTGGACGAGTCGGGATCGCGTGCCTGGGTCGCGGTAAACACAGAGCTTTGGGAGATCGAGGGCCGACGCGGTACGGTCGCGCATCGACGGCCCGCACCGGGCCGGATCCACGCCGACGATCACTGGGGTTGGGTTGCACGGGACGGCGGTCGGATCCTCGGCAGCACGATGCGGCCGACCGCTGCCCGCACCCGCAAGGAGTACGATCTCGTCGATCTGGATTACCGCTCGGGCCGACCTCTGGTCTGCTCACGCACGCTGTGCGCCCTCGAGGAGGCCAGTGGCTCCGTCCTATGGGGGATGCCCACCGAAGGCGCCTGGGTGAATGCCACGCTGTGTGCCGCCGCAGGTCGCGTCTATGCGGTGGAGGCGCTTGGCCCGAAGGCTCGCGCAGACCGCACGGGTCGGTTGACCTGTGCCGCAATTTTGGAGAACGCCGTTGTCGTCTGCATCGATGCGGCCTCGGGAACGCGCGTCTGGGAGCGTCCGCTGAAATGGCCCGAGGCCGAAGACATACTGGGGCTTTCCGTGGCGGGCGACCGCCTGATCTTATCCTGCGCGCGAAGTGCCGGCCCGCAGGCTGCCTATCATTTGCGTTGCTGGGAAACGGCCGACGGCACCGAGCGTTGGAAGAGCTCCGGGCGCAATCCGGTCCACGACCTTTTCCATGGTCAGCAAGTCAAACGTCCGGTCGTGCTGGGAGAGCGGGTGTGCTTCGAGAGCGACCTGTTCGATCTCGCCACGGGAACCCGATGGATTCCGAAGGGCGCCCAGGGAGACTGGATCCTGAAGCGACCAGGCCACGCCTGTGGCGGGATGACCGGTTCGGATGACGGGCTGCTTTTTCGCGCGGACAACCCGACCTTCTTCCGCTTCGAGGATGGATCCTTCACCCGGCTGTCGCCGACGCGCCCGGGTTGCTGGCTGAACATCCTTCCGGCGGAAGGCGGCATCCTGATCCCGGAGGCCAGCGCCTCGTGCATTTGCGGATATCCCATCCAAGCCTCGCTCGGGTTCGGTTTCCGCAAGGATGCGGCCCCGATGCTGGCCGAAGTCCCGCCCCGTAGTCCGTGAGCCCGGGACGGTGCTAGTGCCGATGATCAGACGCTCGCCGGCTTCATGTTGAAGTATTTCGCACTCGTCCCGCATGAAGGTGAACACTTGGTGGAACAGAACTACGTCTTCGAAGTGCTGGCTAGGGAGGGTCACCGCGTCGACAAGGTCCTCGTGCTGACGACGAAGACCGCTGGCACAAATCCCAAGTCTGCCAATGCCGTTGATTCATCGGACGCATTGATCGTGCACCCACCCTCGACTCGATGCCGAAACCCAGGACCGCGTCCCAACCTGGCCACCCCAAGGCAGCAGCGGGGCCGGGCAGAGCGACGACATCGCCGTCGAAGACATCCTCAAACCCGGCGGCCGCACCACCGCCCGCCAATCTTTCCTCGTCGAAGGCGGCTTTGATGAGCGTGACAATGTCGCCAGTGCCGTAGAGGACTTTCAACCTGGGCAGCAGGCGTTGTTGGCAAAGGCGAGCAGAGCGTCCCCGGTGATGCCTTCTTCATCGGTGGCCCAGTTGGACCAGCGGAGTTCGTTTGGAAGCGGGGATTTGTAGTTGTCGCGCAGGACTTCCATCTCCTTTTCACGATCATCGAAGATTTTCAGGAAGAACATCCAGCCGAGCTGAGCAAGTCGCTGAGCATCGCCATCGACACCAGCATCTTTGCGCATGATATCCTAGATGGTCTTGATGAGGTTGGAGACGTTGGGCATGGGGCAAATCGGATTGACGAACAGTGTGGCGGGAGCAAATCACATTTTAAGTTGGACTGGAAATTTCCGGTCGGCGCTGGGCTTCTGGGATTTCCCGGAAGCCCTTCGCATTTTCATGGAAGTCGCTTCAAGCCCCAGCCCTCGTATTGCCCCGCCGGACTGCGGCGAAACTTGGTCTGGATGATCTCGAAGGCACGATTGGGTTGATCCGGTCGCAGGTGATGGAGTGCCACCGGCCGAGCCATCAGGTCGGTGAGTTGAAGGCCGGCGGAATTGGAGGATTTCGGAATCATCACCAAATGAAACGGGAGGGGTTGGTTCAAGGTGTTGGTACCGTCACAGACGCGCCGGAAGGCCAATTCCAGGTCGGCATATCCTCGCGACGACCGCGCTTCTCGACAATGATGGCGGTCCGATGCCGAGGCTTCCCCAAGGTGGCCAAGTGTCGATGGGTACGCTCCAGCCCCAGTTCCATGGCGTAGTCGTAGGGGTTGGCGGGCGCGCTATATCGGGAGGCGAAGGACGGCTTGTCGATCACCACGGCGACCACAGTGGCAGGCAAGGCCTCCATCTGTGCGCTCAACTGGGCGAGAAAACGTTCCCTCAATGGTTTCTGGAGTACGAACAGAAAGTCGCCGGAGGGTTTGCGGATGTCGTGCTCGTGCAACACCACCTCGTCGTGCCCCCAGAACTGGAATTTAAAACGGGAGAGGGCCGGGCAGACTTTTTCGACGTAGTCGTCTTTGCGGAGGATCGCAAAGAGCAGCACGAACACCGGGAACTGAGGATCAATGCGCGTGAGGTGGTGGTCGCCGCTTTCATCGACGAACACCAGATAGTAGCTGTGTTCCACGAGTTCAGCCATGGGTCAGGCGGCTTCCTGATACAGGGCCGTTTCCAGATCGCGGAGGGCGGCTAGATAGGCAGGTTTGCCTCCGAAGAGCGCGATGGCCTCGACCGTGCGGTTGATGGCGATGAGCTGGTAGTAGCGCGGCGATTTCCGAGAACCGTCGTCGTAATAGTCCTGGGTTGTGACAGCGATCTGCGGCGGAGTGAGCCCCTTGGCAGCGCAGAGACGCGACCACAACTGCTCCGGCGACGGAAACCGATCGAGCGGAATCTCGCGGGTCACCGTGCCGCCATCGGCCGTGCGATCGTGCTCTAGGAACGCATCGCCATTGCAACTATAGGCAAATGGAACGTCCAGAATCTCTGCGTATTCGAGAGCCTGCTGGATGCCGTCACCAACGGCATGTCGGTTGTCTTTCGCCTCGATGACGGCAATGGGAAGGTTCGGTTTGTAGTAAAGCAGGTAATCTGCCTTCTTCGCCTCGCCGCGCTGGACTGTCTTGCCGCGGACAATCACTCGAACTTTGGTGAAATAGGCCTCCTCCCGAACCTGGGTCATCAGATCCCAGCCCGCTCCCTCCGGACCGCAAAGGGCCGGAGTGATGAACTTGGAACGGATGTCGGTTTCGGAAAGCGCCTTCTTGTTCACGTGCAAGTCATGAGTTCTCGATCGCGGATTCTCGCGCATCACCGGTCACTCGCACCGAATCCACAGAGCGTGTCCGTCGCTGTTGAGCAACGAGCAAGGGTGTAATGAGGCGTCATTTCGATTCCGGCTTAATGCGATAAGATTGAATCTTCAACGCAACGACCGCACCAGAAATCCGCAATTCCGAACGAATACCAACGCTTACCAAAGCCGATGTTTTGCGGGCGAAATTCACACATTTTTCAACAGGTAGCCTGGCTACCCCAAGGCAGCAGCAGGATCCATCCCCAACCAAAAGTACGCAGGCGGAGCGGGATGGGGCCGCAGCGAGCTTTGGAACGTCCACACCCCTAAGCTCCCTCGTGCGCCAGCGCGAAAGCCCCATCTATCCCCACGTTCCCTGCGAGCGGAGGCCCCATCCCGCGGAGCCCCTCAGCGCCAACCCACTTCGCTAATGTCTAGGTGCCAGTCACTACCATCGCTCACACGAACCGCAGATCCCTCCTGCCGATAAGTGATCTTCGAAAGATCCACGGACGAGGGAATCACATTCACGATCACCTCACCACTCACTACCGAAACCACCCGCGTCCGCTGTTCTGGACGACGAATGAACTGATAGGTCGTCGTATCCACCGCATACACGTGGCCCGTCATCCGCAACACACCCTCGCGGTAGTCATTCACTACCCCTACAAAATGACGATGAGGCTCTTGATCGAAACGACGTCGGTGAATGACGTGAATCTTCTCACCCGGAGCAAGTATCGAATCGACCATGGATCTCAACCTTGTCGATGCCACCCACGGTTGTCCAGTGCGGGTGATAAACCGCTGCGATAACAGCAAATACTGGAGACTAACGAGCCGCACCAGCACGTCCCCGACGCTCAGCCGGCACCCGCCAGGCACGTCCCGGATTGTTTGTGATCAGCCCGCCGATAACCCAATTCAAGATCGCTAACCCCAACCCCTCACAGCAGGTCAAGCCATCGAAACAAACTTCACCCAGAGCATTGAAGACAACATTCGCCATTCTTCTCCTTTCTGGACTCCACGAGCGGCCCTGAACACGCAATGCTCACCTGCGTGAATCGGATTCGGCTGCTCCCAGAACAGGTGGCGAACCAAATCGCCGCAGGCGAGGTGGTAGAACGCCCGGCCAGCGTCGTGAAGGAGTTGGTCGAGAACTCCCTGGATGCCGGCGCCTCGCGCATCACCGTCGAAATCGGAGCCGGCGGGCGCAGCCTCATCCGCGTCACCGACGACGGCCGGGGCATGAGCCGCGACGACGCCCTGCTCTGCCTGGAACGCCACGCCACCTCCAAGATCACCCGCGCCGAAGACCTCACCACCATCGCCACCATGGGCTTCCGGGGTGAAGCCCTGCCCAGCATCGCCAGCGTGAGCCGGTTCGTAATTACCACCCGCGAACGCGAAGACACTTCCGGCGAGGCCACCCAGGTCGTGGTCAACGGCGGCAAGATCGTCGAAGTAAAAGCCGCCGCATCGCCCTCCGGAACCACCATCGAGGTGCGGCAAATCTTCTTCAACCTGCCCGCCCGCCGGAAATTTCTCCGCGCCGAAGAAACCGAACGCGCCCACATCCAACATTACCTCACTCTGGTGGCCCTGGCTTGGCCCCAGGTCGGCTTTAGTTTCGTCACCGATGGCCGGCAAGCCTGGCAATTGCCACCGGTGCCTTGGAGTTCTGATGCCGACCGCTTCACCGCACTCAAAGAACGGCTGCGCCAATTGCACGGTGCCGAAACCCCCTGGTTGCCGCTCGATTTTTCGGCCGGCATCGAAGAGGCACCTGATGCCGGAATTGAAGACGCTTGGGTGCTGCGCGATTCGGGCAAACTCTCGCGGTTCCGTTTGTGGGGATTCATCGGAGCGCCCGGTGTCTCGCGCAGCTCACGCGACGAACAACACCTCTTCGTCAATCAACGCCCCGTCGAGAATCGGGGACTCCATTTTGCCCTGGCTGAGGGCTATCACACAGCCTTGATGCGAGGACGTTATCCCGTCTGTTGCCTGTTCCTGGAAATCGATCCGGCGGCCGTCGACGTCAACGTCCACCCGCAAAAACGCGAGGTGAAGTTCCGGGAAGAAGCCGCTGTGCGACGTCTGGTAGCCAAGGCTGTCCGAGACACATTGCTGAAGTTTCACCAAGCACATCCCGAAGCCGAGAGGTTCACCCCCGATCTGCGACTCCCGATGCTAGTCGGCGAGGCCACGGGATACCCTTCGACTCCGCATTCCCCGACCACCCCCCAATCCACCCTGCTGCCGGGATTCTCCGGCACGGAACCGGCCGAGCTGAACCCACCCGCCGTCTTCCTAGCCACGAGGCCTGCCCTCGAACTCCGAACCACGGAGACCGATGCGGCTCCGGCCGCGGGGTTACCAGAACCCGATTCCACCCCGGCCCAGCAATTCGCCGAACCCACGTTCACCCGACCGTCGGAGCCGGCCGCTCGTCCCCTCCCGGGCACTCCACCGGCCGCGGCGACCGAGAGCCCAATAGCGCCCTCGGGTCCGAGCCACCTGATTTCTTCGGTTCACCCAGCCCACCCTACCCATCCCAACCTGCCTGTCGCCCCGCTCCCGTCGAGTATGGGTGCGTTGCCCGTCGCCCTGCTCCAGCGGCCGCTGCGAATCATCGGTGTCGTGGGCCGTCTGTATGTGCTGCTCGAATCTGAGCGCGGGCTAGTGCTGCTCGACCAGCACGCGGCCCACGAACGCATCCTCTTCGAGCAAATGCTTCAGCGGCTCGAGGCCGGTCATCAGGCGGCCTCTCAGCGACTCCTCTTACCAGAGACCGTGGAACTCTCGGTGCGCGATGCCGAATTCGTGCGCGGCAATCTCGAGACCCTGACCCGCATGGGCATCGGGCTGAGCGAGTTCGGTGACCGCACCTTCTTGCTCGATGCACTCCCGCCCATGGTGAAGTCCAACCACCCCAAGCGCTTCACCCTCGATCTCATCGACGCCCTCAAAGCCGCGGGCTCCGGTGTGAACTTAATGCGACTGGGCGAGGACGTGATTGCCAAGACTGTGTGCCGTCACGCGGTCAAGGCCAACGACCCGCTTTCGGGACGAGAACTCGATCAACTCATCGTCGACCTCAAGAAGTGTTCCATGCCCTACACCTGCCCGCACGGTCGCCCCACAATGATCGAGATGGGCTGGCGTGATTTGGAAAAGCGCTTCGGTCGCACCGGCTAGAGAAACCTCAGCCCCACCCAGCGCCTTATTACCCGCGAGTCCTGTCAACCCCACCCTGCGCCTTTTCCCGCGAGTCATCGTCTGCGAACGAGGCTGTGTGCCCCAACGGGGCACCGCATGTGTGAACATGAAACTGAAACGACTAACCGGTGAAAGACCGAGTACGGTGCTGGCATGGCACCGTGTAGCTGAAGGTAACTGCGTCGCCGAGAGGCGGGGTGGGGAACAACCTAAAGCGAACCTGTCGTCCCAAAGCAGTCAAACAAG
>JAPLUF010000173.1 GCA_026397755.1 Verrucomicrobiota bacterium | reverse complement strand
GCTGACCGACCGCTCTAAGGCCACTTGAACCGACTGGAAGGACTCGACACTAATGCGCTTCTTGCCTTTCACGGTCACCGGGTTGTTCTCCAAGTGGTACTCCACTTCACCGCAACCGGAGGCGTAGACCTCGAAAGCCGGGGCTCCGGCAAACTCTCGCTTGTCGCGGAAGAGTGTCATCGGATCCTTGGACTCCCGATAGGCGGCCAGGAACTTCCTGCTCATGGCGCGGGCCTTCAAGATTTGACGGCCTTTGGTGATGATCACCGACCAGGAGACCATCGACACCAGGATCAGGGCCGAGATGGTCATCTTGCCCTCGATCGTCGCCTTCTCGAAAGCGAAGGTGAGGGCGTTGGCGAGGATGGGTTGGAACGGGTCCATGATCGATCGGTCTCTCGTTGAAAAAGTTTAGGGTGCTCGGCCGATTACTTCGCGGTGGCCCCAGCGGGCGCGTTCGTTCCGAAGAGGCTAGATCCGAAGTTGGACCGTTCGCCGAAGGACTCGACGGAGCCCTTTTGGATGCGCACCACGAATTCCTTCATGTCACCGACGCCCTTGTTGAGGAGGTTGTAGGTGAGGAACTCCACGTCGCCCTGGGCCGAAACGGCGTGTGGGCGACCCAGAGTCTTCACAACCTCGTCGCGAGACATTCCTAGGGAGAGATGGTTGAGCTTAGCCGAGGAGGAGGCGCAGCCGACCATCCATGCGGCGGCAGCGCAGGTGGCGGCGAGTACGGTGATCCGGCGGATCGAAGCGTTCATGCGGGCCTATCTTTGCTGGTGCAGATGGCGGCAGTTTGTCGTGTTTGTGACAAACGTGCGACGAACAGCGCTCGAATTCGTTACCCGATCGTCTGGGATCCGGTACTGGAACGTTGAGATGCCTGCTGCTGTTGCCACTGAGTGGGCGCCATTCCGAACTGCCTTCGGAACCACGCCCGAAAGGCGTCTGCACCCTCGTAGCCGCAGGCCTTGGCCACCGAGGCGATGTCTGAGTCGGCTTGAGCCAGCATTGAGCAGGCCTTCACTTTGAGCCATTCTCGTTGTTGTCCCGGCAGGCTGCCGCCGAAGCGCTCCCGGTAGATCAGCAGCAGACGTCGGGTTTCACAGTGGCAACGGCGGGCTAATTCCTCGACGGGCATGGACATTAATTGCGCGTCGGTGAGTTGGTGGAGCAGTTCCTCCAGTCGATCCCCCGCATCCCGTGGTGAACCCACCGGTATGGAGGACTTGTAGGCAGGAGGAGACAGGACCGTGGACACCAACTCCAACAACCGAGCCCGTTGCGCCAGCGATCCGGTGCTGTTGAAGAGGTGGGTGTTGGTGAAGCGTTCGGCGGCGGGATGCTCCCGGTTGAGAACCCAAGGCAGGGTGGGGTCGATTTGATCTGGATGGTCGATCCGGCGACGTTCCAACAGTGTGAAGACCCCGAAGAGCGTGGTCGGATCTAGTCGAAACCAACGGAACGAAAGGCTGCCCAATTGGCTGGCCCGCAGCCTCAGCAAACAGCTTCCGCCATGGATCGCGACCATCCCGGCAGACAGCGCCTGGCTCGGTGTTTCGCCCATCAGGTACGCGTCTCCAGAAATCAGCCACAGGAAGGTCCATCCTGAACATGGAAAGTCCCACTCCTCGCCCCTGTTGAGGCGACCTTCGTTGAGCAAGAGAGAGGAATCTAGACCCATCGTAATCTCTCGACCTTTGGGCCGACGCGTCACACGGGCATGACGCGCAGGAAACAGAACGGTGACATTTTGCGCCGAGGCCCTGCGCGTTTGGGAGCCCGGTTTTCCTCAAAAGCAAAAGCCCCTCGCCGCAGGGGTGCGACGAGGGGTGATCTTAAAGCAACGTTGCAAACCTCAGCGTTGAGCCGAAGCGCGGCGCAGGAAGAGAAGGGTTCCGAACCCAGCCAAGCCTACGAGGCTGAGAGCTATAGAACTGGGCTCAGGGATGGATGAATACTGGATGTTGTCGTACAAGGCGCCGGAAGGCAGCAGCACCATGTCGACGCCGCTGATCGGTGCCGCCAAGGCGGCGGTGAAGCCGGGGCTCGTTTGATTGGCCGGAATGGACGCCAGCAAGGTGTTGCCAGTGGAACTGACTCGGTAGAACTCAATCATCGCACCGGGGTCTCCATAGGTGTCCTTGTCCAGCGTCACCGAGAACTGGGCCAGCATTTGCGGTGAACTAAACCGCACGAGGGTCGGTTGGAACACTCCGTCGAGCGCGACCAACCCCGACGGGGCGCTGCCGCGGTCGTAGAAGGCCGGGTTGCGCACCAGGATAGGGCTGGAGCTGTCGAAGAGGCGCCACCGTTCGGTGCCTGCGATCCCGTCGCCGTCTGCATCAAGGTCCGCAGACCAAGTGGCTTCGCCGAAGCTGACACCGGTCGGCGCGGCCAGGTTGGCTGGTGTCCCTGAGTTCAGGGTGTCGAAGGTGATCGAGATGGACTGCGCTTGGGACGCAGTCGCGAGGAGCAGGCCCGCCATTAGAGCGGCCGAGAAGGAAGGGTTGATCATAGTGAAAGGTGGTTCGGGAGAAGCGCCCGATTCACTTGGTCACCGGCACGCCGCCCAAGACGGCTTGCATCACGTTGAAGAACACATCGGTGTTGTCGATCGATCCCCGGAACAGGCTCGCGCCACGTCCTTCGGCATAAACCGGAATATCCGAGGCCGTGTGAACGGCCTGGCTGCCCGCTGCGGCGCTGGGAACCTGACCGGTCACGAGGAAGGTTCCGTTGGTGTCCCGGTTGAGGGGGCCCGCCGGGTAAGTGCTCAAGGGGGCGACCTTGCCGAAGGGCTGCTGGCTGTCTTGCAGCGGCAGCGGATTGGTCAGCCAGTCTTCGTAGCGGTCGGCGTTGGCGGCGTAGCCGATGAGCATCTTGTTGTCGGGATCGGTGGTGGTCGGATAGCCGTCATCCGCCATCGTGTAGACCGGGAAACCGGCGTTGTCGTAGGTGCCCACCACCGACTCGCGGATCGCGTTGTTGGTGTTGCCGATGCCTTGAGACAGTTCGGTCAGCTTAGCGTTAGTGACGCGGGAGGCGCCGATGATGTTGACGCCGGCGCATTCATGGTCGGCGCAAACGATGATCAACGTGTCGGGGTCGGTAGCCAAAAATGCCCGGGCGGTCGCAACGGCACGGTCGAATTCCAAGGTGTCGAGGAGCCAGCGCTCGGTGTCCATGGCGTGGGCCTGCTTGTCGATCGAGGCGCCCTCCACCATTAGGGTGAATCCGTTTTTGTTCTTCGAGAGCACCTGCAAGGCCTTGGCGGTCATCTCGTCGAGCATGGGTTGGTCGGGGAAGCCGAAATCATCCACGACGCTCGAAGCGCCGCGGCGCTTGTCGATCTTGTCCTTGGCCACGTTCATGTTGGAGAACGAGAACAGTCCCAGCAGGCGGGTGGTGTTCGAGGGCAGGAGGTCGAGCGAGGTCTTGTCTGGCGCATAGTTAAAACCCGCCTTGATGAAGTCGCTCAGCAAATCGCGATTAGGATCGGTAGCGCCAGCAGGGACGCCCCATCGGCTGGCGATATCCGTCGGCAGAACGTAGTCACTGGAAGACGCACGAGCCGATCCATTGGTGCCGGCGCCCAAAAACCATTTACGTCCGCCGCCCAAGAGCACGCGGAGACCGCGGTTGGTCACGCCCTCGTCGAGGTATTGATCGCAGATGCCGGTGCCGGCGCCGCGGTTGGAGGTGTGGACGGCGAAGGCGGCGGGAGTCGCGTCGAACACATCGGCCGTGGTGACGATGCCCAAGGTCTTGCCGGAGGTTCGCAATAAATAGGATCCGAGGTATTCGATACGGGGGTTGTCAAACGCCGCAGCCGTGTCATCGGGGAAGACGCCCTCTTCATTGTTGTTGGCCTTGTTGCCGGTGGAGTAGCAGTGGGCGCCCGGGGCGGAATCCGTGATGATCGAGTTCAACGAGTGAGTCTGTGCGATCGCCGTGTAAGGCATCGAATCGATGGCCATCTTGGAGTTGGCTTTTCCGAGTTGCACCCCCTGGCCCATGATGCGCGCGGCCGTTCGGTGTGCGATCCCGAAGCCATCGCCGATCAGGTAAATGATATTTTTGGCGCGCCGACCCTGCGGAACGGCGGCAATGACCTCGAAATTACCAAAAGCTTGCACGGTCTTTCCATCCGACTGGGTGGCCGACACGCTGAATGTGTGGATGCCCGGCTTGGTGTTGGAGTAGGCCCGGAAGGCAACCTGAACACTGTTAGTCACGGTGACCTTGTCTGCTTTTGTGAAGGTCAGCGACGCGTCGCTCACGGCAGTGCCGTCCACAGAAAACACGGAGCCGGTGATCGTGGTTCCGGCATCTGGCCGAACAGTTGCCGCCAAATCAAAACGTTGTCCGGCGAAGAACCGGGCGATGATCGGGGGGGTGGTGTCGCCGAAGCTGAAGAGGGCGCTTGGCGGAGTGAGTCGGGAGACCGTCGGATCAGCGGAGGCGGTTCCGAGGGTGCCCAGGGTTGCTGCGCAGAGGCCCAGCGAACCCACTAGTCGGGTTAGGGAGTGTTTCATGAGTTTGAGTTTGTACGGATGAGGACACGGGTTGGCCCAATGGCGGCCGTGGTTTCAGCGTCGGAGGCCCTCCGAAGCAGAAAGGGGGTTGGTCGGTGCGGCTTCGCCTTGAAGGTCGGGCGTTGAGGCCGCCGAGGTGGAGTTGTCGCGGTCCAGATGGAGGCGGACCAACGAGTGCCGTCCGTCCGGCTCTTCGCGGCTGCCCACCTCCAGCCGACCGGTCAGCAGGAATAAACCCCTCGAATGCGGGGTCAGAGGCTGGTGACCGCGGGGTAGGAGTACTCGAATGACGGTGGGCGGCAGGTCTTCGGCCAAGCCAAACTCCACTTCGTTGCTGACCAGAGGCATCGGGGCCAGCATCAAGGTCCAAGGAGTAGGACGGCTTTGTTTAACTTGGTATCCGAGGATTCGGACTCGTTGGCCGGAAAGTTCCAGCAACCGCGGTGAGAACTCCAAGCCCTTGGGCCCGATCGGGCTTCGGAAAATCTCGTCAAAACGCAGGTCCGAGACACCCGCTGGGGCGGTGGGTAGCTGATCTATCCACGATTTCAGGGCTTCGGTGGGATGGCTTTGGGCCAGAACCTTGGCGGAAACCGGGCCGTTGGTGGCGTTGCTGCCTCGCGGACGTCGGATGGGCGTGGTCGACTCCGCCACGACTGCTTCGCCGCAACCCATCAGGAAGGCCAGGAGTATCCAAAAAGCTGCTTGCCGCCCAAAAAGCGACCTGGGGTGATCCATCAATCCACCCTGCCGTGGACCTGTTACCGAGAAGTGTCCGTTCGGACAACGGTGGGTGACCTTTCAGTGACCGTCGGGTGGCGGTGTTTCCCGAATGCCATTTAAGAGGGTTTGCCCTGTGCCTACAGACCGCTTGCCTCGAGCCACGGCCGGGCCAGGCGATTCAAGAGCAGGCCAGCGATGCGGAAGGCCATGCGCCGCCGTTCGGGCAGATGGCGATCGAAGACGGCGTTGTATTCCACTGCGGGCACAGCACCTCGGCGGCGTTTAAATTCGCCCGCCCCGGAGCTGTAGTTGAGCAGTTGCTTCCGATCAGTCACCTCGCGGTGGATGCCAAGAAAGAGCTGTCGATAGAGGCCCAATTCTGGTGGCAACGTGGTGTCGTAGCCGATGAAGGGAACTGTCGTGATAGTGGTGTCGATGGTGAAGTATCCCCAAACACCCACCAATCGACCCAAGCGATCACGAAGGCCGTGAAACTCCAGCCAGCGGTCGCGAATCGCTGCCCGGACAAAGGCCTCGTCATAGTGCGGATTCAGCCAGGAATGCTTCTCCAGGTAGAGCATTCGGTAGAGCTCAGCAATACGGGCTGCATCGGAGTCTTGGATCTCCGAGGGATGGACCCATCGGTAGCGGGTGTCACCGGCGAACTCCTTGCCGTCCCGGCGCAGCGTCGATGTGTTCCTTAAGGGCCTTTGACGGGCGTCAAAACAATGGACGATCCGACTGGTCAGCAGGCGGTAACCGTGTTGGACAAGCTGATCGGCCAGTCCCGGGGCGCCGACCTCGTCGACATTCCTCAGCACCACCGCATGCTCAGGAAACTCCCGCACCAACGAGCGGGTGATGGCCCCTACCGATCCCAAAAGCCCCTCAGGCACGGGGTTGGTCGAGAACATCCAACTGTTCCATTGAACGGTACGATCGGCCATGGCACCGCGCAGGATCGCCTCAAAGGCCACCAGACCGAATCGTGCAGCCAGTCGCAGGGGACCGCTGGAGAAGTGGTTTAATTCAGCCCGCGGATAGTCGAGATATTGGGTCATCAGCGACACCGGATAGGAGTCGGTGCGTCGGCGATCGTGAACCGTGATGGGGCAGCCAAATGCGCCATGGGACACCCAGCCCGCGCGCCCATTCAGGTTCATCGCCGGGCGGAAATGATCACCCACGACTCGCCGCCAGTAGGCGGGTGCCCCGCAGTCACTGCCTCTAATTGCTCGGACTGCTTCGGTGGACCAAAGAACTTGTGCCGAGGGCTCAGGCAGCGAGGTGTGCAATGTGGAAGCTGCCATAGGTGTGGACGCGATCTCGACGGTGGCAATCGGTGGCCAGTGCCCGATCGTACCGAATTAATTCACCCACGCGGGTCGGGCTTCCTTGGTGGCGGACACGCACCGGATCCACGAAATCAGCGGAGACCCCCCCGGATCGCCATAAAATCCGCGCACCCGCACTGGCCCGATCCACAATGGCCTGCCATTCCTCGGCCAGTGCCTCGGGATGCCGGTGGCTCAGCCAGTCCATGTGATCGAGGAGCACGAATCGAGACAAGGGACGGCTATGTTGTCGCAGAAAGCCGGTGAGGCTGTTGGTGTGGGTTTCGATCCGGTCGGCCAGGCCGTCTTTTAGTCGTTGAAAGTTCGGTTCGCGCAAGTATTCCGGGCAGCAGTCCCGGGTGTAGCGCCCAAAAAGATAGAGGCGCCAGAAGTAGTTGTCGGTCACCGGTAGCCGTGTGCAGACCGTCTCCACACAGTCCTCCATGAAGGCTGCGATGTCTTGCCCGCAGGTTCGCTCCAAGTGATCCCTCTGAGCCGCAGGAACTCCCAAGAGACTCAGCGCGAAATCGGAGCGCAGGGCGCGGCGTATGGACGGTCGCCAGAACTTCTCACGGACGCGTCCGAAATAAATGGCGCGTTGTTCCTCCAGAGATCCGGCCGAAGCTCGTCGAAGAGTTCGGCTACAAGAACGTCATGCAGGTGCCGACCCTCGAGAAGGTCGTCATCAACATGGGCGTCGGCGAGGCGACCAACGACACCAAG
>JAPLUF010000202.1 GCA_026397755.1 Verrucomicrobiota bacterium | reverse complement strand
GGAGAAGAGCAGGATCTTGTTGCCGGAAGCCAAGATGGGCTCGAGCAGCTCGAAGAGCGTCTCGGTCTTGCCCGAAACGCAGTCGTTGCCGACGAGCCTTGGATGGCAGCAAATCTGGCGCAGGCGGGTGAGGGCCGCCAAGACGTGCATCTTGGACTTGGCCACACCCTTCTCCTGCATGGTCTTCATTACCTGCTCGCGGCTGCGGCGCAGCTCGGCCAGGTACAGTTTGCGCTGATCGTCGTCCAACTCGCAGTCGCGGCGCTCCTCGATTCGGTCAGGCAGGTCCTTGGCCACCTGCTTCTTGAGGCGGCGCAGCATGATCGGGCGTAGCTTGGCACTCAGGCGACGGCGCTTGGCTGAGCCATCCCATTCGGGACCATCGCCCTTGGACTCATAGATCTCATTGAAGTTCTGCTGGTTGCCCAAGTATCCCGGCTGCGAGAAGTCCACGATCGACCAGAGATCGAGCATGCGGTTTTCCAGCGGGGTACCCGTGAGGGCCAAACGGTGATCAGCCTCGATCTCCTTCACAGCAACCGTCACCTGAGCCGTCGGGTTCTTGATGAATTGAGCCTCATCGAGCACCAGGGCGCGGAAGTGGAACTTACCCAACTCTTCCAAGTCTCGCCGGAGGATGGCGTAGTTGGTGACCACGATATCGGCGTCGGGGATCTGCTTGCGCAAATTGTGTCGCTGCTGGCCCGACTGGAGCACCAGCACCTTGAGGTTCGGGGCGAACTTCTCGGCCTCACGACGCCAGTTGTGCAGTACCGAGGCCGGACACAGGACCAACGACGGTTTTTTGTCTTTTTTAGCGGCATTCTCATGCAGCCAGGTGAGCCAAGCCAAGGTTTGGAGGGTTTTACCCAAGCCCATGTCGTCCGCCAGAATACCACCCAGACGAAGCCGGGTGAGGTTGGCCAAGAAGTTGAACCCCTCCTGCTGATAGGGTCGTAGCTCGGCGCAAATGCTCGCTGGCAACTTGGTCTCGGGCACCCCCTTGAAATTGGCCAGCTTGGCCCGCAATTCGGCGACCACCTTGTTGGCTCCAAGAGCATCCAAGGTTGTTTCATCCAACTGAGTCGCGTGGATCAGGGACGTCTTCTGGGCGTCCGCCGAGAGACCTTCGAGTCCCAGGGTGGCTGCCATCTCGTGAGCCTTGCGGTTGGCGTCGATGTCCAACTCCACCCAACCGCCGTCGGGTAGCTTGACGAAGCGCGAGGTGGCCGCAGCCAGTCGTTCCAAGTCGGCCTTAGAGAGCTTCATGCCCTCGGCTTCCCATTCGGCGCTCACAGACAACCAGTCGATACCGGAACCCTTGAGCACCAGTTTGGGCTTCACGAGTCGCCGGTTGAGGAAGAGGCGCTGGAAGCTGGGGTTGCCCAAGTAGTCGGCCTCCTTAGGGCGGTCGAACCAAGCTGTGGCCAACTGGGACAGGCAGTTCTCATTGGCATCGAGCACCCAAAGACCTGGCTCCGGAGTGAACCAATCGGCCTGCTGCAGCCAATGGATCGCCGGCAGCAGCCGAAGATCGTCGAGGAGTTCCGGACGGTTCTCGGTTCCCTGGCGCTCCACCACCCGAGTCCATTCGTGGCCATTCCATTGCCACTCGGAACCGTCCTTTTCACTAATGGCCAAGAGACGGACACGGACCACCTCGTCGGCCAGTTCGAAGGTGAACTGGGGACGGGCCGTGTGGGTCTCGCACAGCTCGCTCCAGTTGGCGTTGGGCTGCTCTTTGGCCTGGGTGCGGCGCAATTCGGTGAGCAGGCGCTGAGACAACCGCTTCACGGGCACCACCGGCCGCTGGGCCCATGGGCCCAGCAGTGTGGCCGGAGGCGCGTGGCGCAGGACGAAGAACTCGTTGCCCACCAACACCATCGGAGGCTCTCCGACGAAGAACTGACATTCCGGCAAGGGCTGGCTCACCCCATTAGGCAATGCCAGTACGTGAGTAAAACTCATCTCGCCTTCGATCGTCTCCAATCGTGGCTTCAATTCGGCCACCCGTCCCACAAAATCAATGTTGGTCGCCTTACCCAGCAGCTCAAGCCGTTGTCCGTGGGCCCACTTGGCAAGCCAGGTCAGCAAGTCTGGGCCGTCGAGCAGCAGGACCTCCCCCTCGGGCACCTTCTCCGACCAGTGGCCATGCAACCAGTCGATCACCTGCCAGTCTTCGGCCGGGAAGAGCTCGGCTTCGTGAGCCGCACGGGTGCGCAGGTCGCACAGGTCCGAGACAAAGCGCTCTTTCTCTCCGGAGCGCGAACGGAACAAGAAGAAATGGACGGCCAGCCGCCACTGATTGGAGTTCTCATCTTCCCGCTTCGGTTTACAAACGACCCGCAGGGCCGCACGAGGCGAGTCCAGATGCGTGTGGTTGGGCGGGAAGAGCCAGTTCTCCAACTCCTGAACGAAGCCGGTCTCCTTCTCAGTCTGTTCGACGGCCGCAAACTTTTCGAAGTTGGCGTACTGGAGCAATTCGGTCGGCAACGACCGATTGTTTCGCAGGAACAGCATGGCCACTTCCTCCAGGCGGGGCTTGCCCGTCGAGGATTGCATCCGCGGCCACCATTCCGACTGACCGAAGTCCTTACGACTCAGGGAGAGCTTCTCGAGATAGTCATCCAGCAGCAGGAAGGCCCTCTGAGGATCCATGCAAGTGGCGAAGAGCTTCAGCACGCTCTCCCGCTCGGAGACCTTCTCCTTGGAGTCGGCCAGTTCGCGGCGCAAGTCCGCGAAAGAGCCGTAGGTCGTGTTGAGCACCTTGTGGTGCGCGTCATATTTGGAACTGGCCGCCGATTTGATCGCAGGGCCCGCCTTCCTTACTATTCTCGCCATGTGTTTTTCCGGAGTCGCGCCGGATCGGATCGGTCACGTCGCTGAGGTTGTCCACAACAGACGCCTTTGCGGTCAATAGGAATCCCATTCAGCAAAAAAGCTCATGAATCGCCGCCTTGACTATAAAGGCCCCCTTGCTGGGTTTGCAGCACGGATCCAGCTCGGTACGGCCCGCCTTGAGACGGGATTGTCAACAGAACCTCGTGAAGGTTTGCGTCAGACTCAGGGACGGAGGCCAATTTGATGCCATCGGTCGAGAGTCCGGGGCAACTCTTGGCGAGCGCCACCGAGGCGTACCCATTCCGCCTTGAGGACCTCGGCGCCATGCCCCAACCCGAAGTGGGCCTCGGTGTCCGACTGGGATCGGTAGCCGTCTCCATTGACCCACCAGTGACGCCGGATGCCCTCCCGGGTGGTTACTTCCAAGTGGGAACCCGGAGCTGGAGCGTTCAGCCGATACCCGATCCAGTGTCCGTCGTTGACGGAACGATTACGGAAGATCAACAGCCTCTGGCGAGCTACGGGCCATTGTTCATAGGTCGTTAAGGCCAGATCCATTCGCCCGTCTTCGTCAAAATCGCCGGCCACCACGTTACGGCAATCCTCGGTCACTGCTACCCCAAGGATCCAAGCATTCTCGACGAAGGAGTCCCCTACCGTCTGGGTGAACAGTCGGTTGGCTTGCCACCCACCGTAGGACTGCCGGGCGGCCCGACGGCGCTCATTGGCCTGCATGAAGTAGAGCTGCGACGCCGGATCGGGAGTTGATCCGCCGACGTAGACATCGTGCTGCCAGAACTGACGCTCGAACTCGGAGCGACTCTCGAAGGTCTCATGTCCATTGACCAAATGAATGTCGTCTCGACCGTCGTTGTTCCAATCCAACACCGCAGCCCCCCACGCCCAACCGGCCCGACGCAAGTCCTCAGAGAGCGGACTAAATTCGATCCCGCGGCTTCTGGAACCCATGAAGAGACGATTGCCATAGGTCATCGGCCCTCGGTGCACCGTATGTCCGGGAAACTCCGACCGACCCAGTCCCAAGGCGTCTAATTGCGAAGCCACCGGTGAGTCCATCCCCACCATGAGGAGATCGGGCAACGCGTCGTGATTGGCGTCCCAGACCACATGAGCCATTCCGAAGGCATGCCGCGTCAGGCCGAGTCCGGGCGTCAGGTCGGTGAAATAACCCCGCCCATCGTTGCGATAGAAATCCAGGCCCGCGAAGTCACTCACGTTGACAAGGTCCAAGTCGCCATCGCCATCGAAGTCGAGCCACGAGGCACTGTATGTGCGCCGATGACGCTTTGGCGCGAGACCGGAGACTTCGGTAATATCCAGCCACTGGGTTCCGTCATTGCGCAACAAGTAGGAGGGAAATCCATCGTTGGCATCGTAGTACGGTGTGGGGAACTGGCCGTTGACGAACGGCAACCGGTATTGGGTGACCCACAAATCGAGGTCACCGTCGCCATCGATGTCACCGGCGGTGATGGACTGTGGATGCCTGAGCTTAGCTGGTGCCACCCAGGCCTGACGCCACCCATCGCGGCCCCGAACCTGAACTCCGGAAGCATCAGCGACCACCACCTCTGTGGTCCCATCTCCGTCCAAATCGGCCAGAACGATGGCTTTTACTTGGGCGGGCGGCCCCATGTCCGCCGTCTCCCAGCGCCACCCTTCGCCCACCCGGACGGCTGTCACCCCCGCACCTGCCAAATGCAACTGAACACCCCGCTCCGTGGTCTCCTTCAGCAGGGGGTCGGTGAAAAGCCCGACTCCATTGGTCGGAATCAGAAGATCGGCCCAGGGCTCAAAAACCGGAACACCGCTCTGGACCGTCGGAGGCTGGCTGAGGCGGTAGTCGCGAAGTCGAGGTGTCTCACCGGCGGACCAATTCGACTCCGCCAGGAAGCGCGCGGTCCAGATCGCACGCGAAGAACTCCTATCGGCGGGTGCTTCAAGGACAACCTCCAACTCCAGATCGGCCAGAAATCCCGCCGTGAGTCCCTCGGTCTGCGGATTGGGGCGGACCCGCATCAATCGGACCTGCATCCAACGCAGAGAGTAACCTGCCGGTGCGGAAATCCGCTGAAGCAGATTGGGCAGTACCCCGGCGTCGAGACTGCGGGCTCCCATCGCACGCTCCACCCCTAGGACCAACTCCCGCTCGATGCGGACCGCCCACTGGGTCGGTGACCAGACCTCGCGATCTGCCAACTCTTCTGCCTCACGGACGGCCATGAAGCGGCGTGCCGCTGCGTCAGCCTGAGCCTCGCGCTGACGCCCGTCGAGAGTCAGCGCCGGCCCCCGTCGCCAGAGGGCAATCGCACCCACCGTCAGCAACACTACCAACAAGATGACCGTCCTCCGGGTCATGGGTCTTAAAAACAAAAAGGGCGTCCGGGTTCTCCAGACGCCCGAATTCTAGGGAACCCAGCGGCAATGCCTCAGCGGTTGTTGATAATCCGCGACAAATTGGCCCAAGCTTCCCGGGCGGCAGGATCGGAGTTCGAGGCTGCCATCAGCTCGTCCTGCAATTGCAGCATGCGGGTCCGCTTGTCGTCGGGCAGCGGGCGCATGGCACGGATTCGGGCTACTTCAGCCACTACAGCATCCCAGTTGCGCTTAGCCTCGGGAGCCGGAGCCGCCTCGGCGGACGCTGAGGGCGCAGCCGGTGTCGTCTCGGCAGCAACCGGATCCGCTGCAGCCGGTGCGGAGGCTGAGGCGTCCTTGTCCTTCTTTGAGCAGGCGGTCACCAACCCCAACGATAACAGCAACAGCAGACAGTATTCGTATTTCATGGCATTCGAATAATAACGAAGGCTCTTGGACGATCAATTCTTGTAGGCCGGTCCGATCCACACGTAATTGTTGTCGTCTTTCGGGGGTATGGCCTTCAGTCCTGCGGGCATGCCTTGAGGAGTCCCTCCTCCCATAATGGTGAAGTCGTTGAACCGAATGAAGTTGGCGCTGCCATCCAAGCGGCCAATGGACGACTGACCACCCCAGTTCTGATTGAGCACACCGCGTTTGTATGCCGAAGCGCGGTGGCGCTGCGAGATGCCCTCGGTCGGTTGGTTGCCTGCGTCATTGAAGAGGAAGGGTTCCCCTTCGGCCGTCTCCCAGAACAAAATATCAAGAGGGCGGAAGGCGGAAAGCTTTCGGGCCTTACCTGATTCATAACCTTGGTATGCTCCCAGGTCGATGATGCAGCCGTTGAAGGTGTAGCTGGTGATCTTGACGCTGCGGCCAGTCCATTCGGTCTTCTTGGAACCAGCGACTTCAGTGAGATCTTTGGGGCAGAAGAGCACCTTCGGGGTGGTGAGGAATCGTCCCAACTGCCCCATCATAAAAAAGGGCTGCTGCGCCAGGGACTTGGAACCTGTGCTCAGCGGCATCTTGCTGTCACCTAAGCCATCGGGAATAGACGCCGGGACGGCTTGGCCCGGGGTCTGGGACGGGGCACTCCCGTCGTTGACAGCGGAATAGGCCCAGCCGGTCTTGCAACCGGTGAGGCCCCAGGTCGGACCCGGGAGGTCGTCTTGGTTGTCGGAGGCAAACATATGCGAACTGAGCATGATTTGTTTGCAACCGCTCAAGTCGATGGTCGCCAAGGCTTTGTCTTTCGCCTTGGACAGGGCCGGCAGCAACATTCCGGCAAGAATTGCGATGATGGCGATGACCACCAACAACTCGATGAGGGTGAAGCCGTCGCGATGGTTGCGCTCACGGCGAGTGAGAGATGCAGAATAGGGGTTCATGCAAAAAAGGTTTGTTGAACGTCAGTATATGGGGCTGCTGCGGATGAAGCGACCCGAGAGAAGAATCGTCAACGCCTGAGTTATGGATAGAGCACCGGTTGCCCGGGAAAGTGTCAAAACTTCAGATTCATGCTGCAGCCTCTATCGGGGGGCATCGACCATTCCCAGTTAGAATCCTTCATCACCGGGGCAAGACAGCGAGGCACCGATGACCGGACGGCACCGCAGAAGTCATCCAAGCACTCAGAGATCGCCGTCCCCTGCCGACCACCACCAATTGAGATCCGGCTCCGGAAAACCGTCCCCGGGCCAAGAAATCTCACGTCCACACAATGGGCTAGTCCCCTCGACACCGAGGACGGCCTTAGCAAGGTCCTCGAAGGCCTGCAGATGCCCTTCGACTCGGCGACGCGCGTAGCCTTCGGCGGTACCCATGCGGATCAGGAAAGGCCAGTCACTGGCTTGGGCCAGCAGCAGTTCCCGGCCCGCTTGCCGCGCCCATTCCCCGAGGCGACTACCACCAGGATCACCGGATTCAGCGGCGATAATGGCCGTACGGGCCACCGAAACCATCTTTGCCCCGGCGGACCTCAGTCGTGGCTGAAGGTCTGCGTTAGAAGGGTGAAGCCAAACCCCCAGATGCCCACCAGCGCCCCAACTCGACTCGGCAGGCTGCGACACCCACGCCTGGGTACTCTCGCCGGAAGCCCCCGACAACGTCTGCGGCTCAATACCGAAGCGCGAAGCCTGACGCATCACGCCATCCAGAAACTCCGGTCCCTCAAACCACCAATGGCCAAAGAGTTCGGCATCATAAGGGGCCACGATAACCGGTGTTCGGGTTAGTCCAGCCCGGGCTTGTCGGAGTTGGTGCTGCCGCTGCGACAAGAAATGCGTCACATGTTCCTCAACAGCCTGAATCGCCTCGGACCGATCGTAGAGCAACTTGTCGGCACCACCGCCGGTGACTCGATGGTACTTGAGTCCGCTCGGGTAGCGGACTCCGGCTCCCGGGAGAAACCGCGACACGGATTCCCACTCCGCCTCATCGGACAGATCCCGGTGAAATTCCCGGTATCGAGGGTCCCCAGGATATCCGCCCTGGCGGCTCCAAACCTGTCGGGCACTCAGAGGATCGCGCCCGAAAACCGTGATTCCCCCTGGGCTACGAATTGGAAGAAAGATCGCAGAGGGTGCCGGAGGAGAACCCCTCAGGAGGCCATGGGTCTCCACAATGCTGTGGCGGACGCCCTCGGCCAACAAGTATGGCTCCAACGCGGGAGACCAGGCGCACTCCGGGAGCCAAAGCCCCGAGGAGCGGTGGCCGAATCGGCGCTCGTGTTCACGAAGTCCCAGACGCAATTGAGCTCGAAGACTCCCGGGTTCGATGGCCAATAGGGGCAGGATGGGATGCGTGGCTGGGCCTGCGAGCAGTTCTAGCCTTCCTGTCTGCACCCAGGCGGCAAAGGCTCCCACCAGGTCCCCTCCGCAAGCCACCCACTCTTCCCAGACCTGATCGTAAAACGCGCGGTGAAACTGGGCCACCGCCTGCAGTTCAGGAATCAGGACCGTGCGCTCGCATTCCATCCGCGCCAGGTCGCGACGCTCGGCCAGATACCGTTGGATCCGGAAACGCAGCAACGGGTCAGCCCACATTGCGGCCAGGGTCGGGGTGATCCCGAGGCTGAAACTCCAATCCACACCATCGCGGGCCCAACCCCGGATGAGTCTCAAGAGCGGCAGGTAGCACTCGGCCACCGCCTCAAACAGCCAGTATTCTTCGAGAAAGCGGTCCTGATCGGGATGTCGCACCCACGGAAGGTGAGCGTGCAGCACGAGGGCGAGAGACCCGATCACCAGTGGTTCACTCACGGAATGGCATCCGGAAGTGGAAGTCCAAAGATCGGTGGATGTGAACCCACCCCGCCGCGGATCGCTGTCTGTCGGGCCAAAGTTAGAACAGCCTGTCGGACATCAACCCCCTGCGGACCCACCACCTGCATCGGCACCTCGAATCGACCGTCCGGCAATGCACAACGAAAGGTGAATGAGCCGTCCGGACGCAGCTCAACCGGGCGGCCAAAAATCGTCACACGAGACCCTGGTCGTGTACTACCAAAGAGAACCACCTCAACATTGACGCGAAACCCGAAGTCCTCTGAAGGCGAACCAGAGTCGAGACCTGGCGCACCCAAGGCCGACGAGGACATTTCCGGGAACGGGATTGCCACATTCACATCCGAGGAGGAGGCGTGGTTAGAGACACCCCCCGGTCCCGGTCGACCAGACACGGCGGGCAATCCGAGTTCCGAACTGCCCGCGGGATTTAAGAACTGCTGCTGAGGATCCAGAATCTGCTGAAAATAGCTCGCGCTCACCTCTGACCGAACGCCCGCGGCCAATGGGAGTGGGACACTCGCCGGTGACGCATCGGCAGCCACCAAAGACGGCGGCAGCGAGACCGGTCCGGAAGATGCCAGGCATTCCCAGTGCCCCTGGGGAGACCGCATCCCAATGTCAGCGATATGGCCCGTCGCCTGCGGTGGATCTTGAAGGAAGATGAACCGACGGTCCGTAGGCAGGGCTCCTGCATCGAGTATGGTATCCGGTTCAGTGACCGAACGAATCCGCCATTCCGTTGGGGAGGCTGTCGATACCGAAGGCTGACTTGGTTCCTCCCAACCCAGGAGCAATGTCCGCGGATCGCATCCCGTTAGCCACACCGCCGATGCAGTCCCGGCAAATTCAGGAGATTTCTGGCCCGATTCTTGGATTGGTAAATCTAGAACCCCAGGATCCCCCTCCAGGAGGATTGCGGGTATCTCCGGCAGTCCTTGTGGAATATTCGTAGGGTCCAAATGGGCTGCCATCAGATGTTGGACCCAGGGCAATTCCCCGATTGCCAACAACCCGGTCTTGGACTCAATCAACGGCGAAAGGTCTGTCGTGGCCCCCGTCATCGAAACCTCGCCCTTGCCCACCGCTTTTTGAATCTGAATCGGCATGGATACCTGGGCTGAGGAGCGGCGAGAGGATCTTCTTCGGGTGGTTTTCGCACGACGGACAAAGACAAATCGCAGCGGTGCTGCAGCACCTTTTCCCACGCGTCGCTCGACTGGGTTCGATCTGTGGCGACGGATCAGCCTTGCCGAGACTCTAAGGCCGAAGCGCCCGAAAATGGGCTGCGGGATGGGATCGGGACCGAATCTCGGCTTGAAACGGCGGACGGGAGTTGGCCTCGCTGGAGTCGGCCTTGGAGGACGCGCAACACCACGACTCGGGGAAGAGCGGGACACCTTCTTCATAGGGGAATCCGGAGCAGCAGGACTTGGGTTTAATCCAATCGCCAAACCGGAGATTGGAATTCAGGCCGGTGAGAAGCAACCGGTTTCCCCGTCGAGGTACAGAATGCTGAGCAAGCGACAGGGACTTGAGGTCGACCGGTGGACTGACTTCCTTTGCCAAATGTTCCCGGCCCACCAACGGGTGCGCCCTGCCGGGCGCACAAAGCAAAACAGGGCACCTGTTTCCAGGTGCCCTGTCAGATCTAAACCCAAAACGATCAGGCGACCGAAGGCGACTGGTCGGCGGTGATGTCCATCACGGTCGGTTCGTCTTCCGGAACTTCGACGAGCATCTTCACCTTGATGTTGCGATGCAGGTCGTAGCCGGTTCCGGCCGGGATGATGTGGCCCATGATGACGTTCTCCTTGAAGCCGCGGAGATAGTCGAACTTGCCCATGGTCGCCGCCTCGGTGAGGACGCGGGTGGTGTCTTGGAACGACGCGGCGCTCAAGAACGACTCGGTCTCCAACGACGCCTTGGTGATGCCCAGAAGAACCGGCGCTGCCTCTGCAGGTTTGCCACCCATCTTCTCGACCCGATTGTTCTCTTCTTCGAAGACAAGCTTATCGATCTGCTCGCTCCACAGGAATACCGTGTCGCCCGGTTCGGTAATACGAACCTTGCGGAGCATCTGACGGATGATGATCTCGATGTGCTTGTCGTTGATGGTCACACCCTGGAGGCGATAGACCTCCTGAATCTCGTTGACCAAGTGCTCCTGCAACTCGTGCGGACCGCAGACGTCCAGGATCTCGTGGGGAACGACCGGACCGTCGGTCAACTGCTGCCCCTTCTTCACGAAGTCACCCTTATAGACGATGATGTGCTTTCCGATCGGAATGAGGTGCTCCTCTTCCACGCTGGTGTGGATGTCCTTCACCACCACGCAGCGCTTGCCGCGAATGGAGGATCCGAAATCGACAACACCGTCGATGCGGGAGATCTCGGCAGCATCCTTCGGACGACGGGCTTCGAACAACTCGGCAACACGCGGCAAACCGCCGGTGATATCCTTGGTCTTGGAGGCCTTTCGAGGGGTCTTGGCCAAGAGTGAACCGGCACCGATCTCGTCGCCCTCAGAGACCACCAAGTGGGCTCCGGCTGGAATCGAGTACTGAGCCAGGGGATCTCCGGACTTGGCGTCCTCGACAATGACTGTCGGGTGGAGGTCTTCCTTGTGCTCAATGATGACCATGTCCTCAGAGCCGGTGGTCTCATCGACCTCTTGCTTCATGGTCACGCCCTCGATGATATCGAGGAACCTGACCAATCCCGCCTTCTCCGAGATGATAGGCACATTGTACGCATCCCACTCGATGAACACGTCACCCTTCTTGACCATTCCACCATCGGGAATGGAGATAATAGAGCCGACCACGATGGAGTGCGTGTCGAGTTCCTTGCCGTCCGGAGCGAGCAAGCTGACAGTACCATTCTTGTTCAGAACGATGTTGTTGCCATCGCCCAAAGATACGACGCGCAGATCATTGTATCGAACCTTCGAATCCTGCTTAGCCTTGATCTGGGGCTGCTTGTAGGTGCCGGTAGCAACGCCGCCGACGTGGAAGGTACGCATGGTGAGCTGCGTTCCCGGCTCACCGATAGACTGTGCAGCAATGATGCCAACGGCCTCGCCCTTCTTGACCAACTTGCCGGTGCCAAGATGGCGACCATAGCACTTGGCGCAGATGCCAACCTTGGTTTCGCAGGTCAACACCGAACGAATCTTCACCTTCTCGAGACCGGAGCGGTCAATCGAGCGGGACTTGATCTCGTCGAACTCCTCGCCAGCGCAAATCAGGCGGTTCTTGAGGTCGGCTGGATCGTAGATGTCTTCGGCGGCATAACGGCCGACGACGCGCTCGCTGATCTTCACCACTTCTTCCTCGCCCTCGTAAATCGACTGAACGGAGATGCCGGCGCTCGTGCCGCAATCCTCGTCGCGAATGATTACGTCTTGGGCTGCATCGACCAACTTACGGGTCATGTAGCCGGAGTCGGCGGTCTTGAGCGCGGTATCGGCAAGACCCTTACGGGCGCCGTGCGTCGAGATGAAGTACTCCAATACGGTCAGACCCTCGCGGAAGCTCGAAAGAATCGGCTTTTCGATGATCTCACCGCTCGGCTTGGCCATCAAACCACGCAGACCGGCCAACTGACGGACCTGTGCCTTGTTACCGCGGGCACCAGAATCCACCATTAGGCTAACGGGGTTGTACTCCTTCTTGCCCTGGTTGGCGTCCAACGTCTTGAGCATCACTGAACCGATCTGATCGGTACAGTGGGTCCAGATATCAACCACCTTGTTGTAGCGTTCCTGGTTGGTGATGACGCCCTTCTTGTGCTGCTTCTCAACCTCACTGATTTGGTGAAGCGCCTCCTTGATCTCCTTCTGCTTCTCAGTCGGTACGATCATGTCGTCGATACCGATGGAAACGCCTGCACGGGTCGCCTGTTCGAATCCGACTTCCTTCAGCTTGTCGAGGGTAGTGACTGTGCGCTCGTGGCCGACAGTCTTGTAGCAGTTGAGGATGAGGTCACCCAATTTGCTCTTGCCCACCACGATATTGGCGAAGCCCAGCTCAGGCGGCCAGATCTCCGAGAAGATCACGCGACCCACGGTGGTCTCGATGACATGGTCCGTCGCATTGCCATAGACCGTCTTCTTGCCGAAGTCCGGATTCTTGAGGCGCACACGATCGTGGGTCTTCAAGGCACCATCCATCTGGGCGAAGATAACTTCTTCCTTGGATCCACACAGAACGATGCGTTCGCCCTCCTTGCGGGCCTTGCGCGGTTCGGCAGTGAGGTAGTAGCAACCCAGCGGAATGTCCTGAGTCGGTGTCATGATCGGCTTGCCGCTCGACGGGCTGAAAATGTTCAGCGGCGCCATCATGAGGAGGCGGGCCTCCAACTGGGCTTCGACCGAGAGCGGAACGTGCACGGCCATCTGGTCGCCGTCGAAGTCCGCGTTGTAGGCGGTACAAACCAACGGATGGATTCGAATGGCCTCGCCTTCGATGAGGACCGGTTCAAACGCCTGCACTGATAGACGGTGCAGCGTCGGAGCGCGGTTGAGCAGCACAGGATGCCCGCGGGTCACCTCTTCGAGGATGTCCCAGACCTCCTTGGTCTGACGCTCGATCATCTTCTTGGCCGAGCGGACCGTGTGGACGTAGCCGAGTTCCTTGAGGCGGCGAATGATGAAGGGCTCGAAGAGCACCAACGCCATCTTCTTGGGAAGGCCGCATTGGTGCAGCTTGAGCTCCGGTCCGATGACGATGACGGAACGACCTGAGTAATCGACACGCTTACCCAGCAAGTTCTGGCGGAAGCGGCCCGACTTGCCTTTGAGCATGTCAGACAGGGACTTCAAGGCGCGGTTGCCCGCACCGGTCACGGCGCGACCATGGCGGCCGTTGTCGAACAAGGCATCGACCGCCTCCTGCAACATGCGCTTCTCGTTCCGGATGATGACTTCCGGAGTCTTGAGCTGGAGCAGGTTCTTAAGACGATTGTTCCGGTTGATGACCCGTCGGTAGAGATCGTTGAGATCGGAGGTCGCGAAACGTCCGCCCTCGAGGGGAACCAACGGGCGGAGATCGGGAGGAATGACTGGCAACACCGTCAAGATCATCCACTCCGGACGCATCACCGACTTGGAGAAGCCCTGGAACAGCTTGATCCGCTTGGAGATCTTCTTTCGGTTTTGCTTGGACTTGGTCTCCGTCATGGCGACCTGGAGTTCATCCACGGTCTTGTCCAATTGGAGATTAGCCAAAGCACCGTGAACTGCCTCGGCACCCATCTTGGCAACGAAAGCATCGTTACCGTAAGTGGTACGGGCCTCGCGGTACTCGTGCTCAGAGAGCAACTGATGAACCTTCAACGCAGTACTTCCCGGATCGATGACCAGGTAGTCCTCATAATAGATCACACGCTCCAAGTGGCGGGCGGTCATGTCCAGCATCAGACCGATGCGGGACGGCATGCATTTGAAGAACCAGATGTGGGAAACTGGCACGGACAACTCGATGTGGCCCATGCGCTCGCGACGGACGCGGGCCAAGGTCACCTCGACGCCGCACCGATCGCATACCACACCTCGGTGCTTGATCCGTTTGTACTTGCCGCAGGAACATTCCCAGTCCTTGACCGGACCGAAAATGCGCTCGCAGAAAAGACCGCCTTTCTCGGGCTTGAATGTGCGGTAGTTAATGGTCTCGGGGTTCTTCACTTCACCCTTTGACCAGGAGCGTATGATCTCCGGCGAGGCGACCTGGATTGCGACATGGTCGACCAGGTTAACCTTGTCTAGGCCCAGCAACTCGCGGGCGGTGTCCTTGGAGCTAAACATAGTTCGTGTGCGTTCAGCAGATGATCGAAAGGATTAGACAAAGGCCGCCAAAGCATTCGAGGCGGTTTGAGGGGCGTCAGCCGGGTTGGTATAGCCCACTTTGATGTCGAGGCCGAGAGACTGCATCTCCTTGACCAAAACGTTGAAGGATTCGGGAACACCGGCCTCGAGCGAGTTGTCGCCCTTGACGATGCTTTCGTAGATGCGGGTACGACCCTGAACGTCGTCGGATTTCACGGTCAGGAGTTCCTGCAACATGAAGGCCGCGCCGTAGGCTTCCATCGCCCAGACTTCCATCTCACCGAAGCGTTGACCACCGTACTGCGCCTTGCCGCCCAGCGGTTGCTGGGTGACGAGGGAATAGGGGCCGACAGCACGGGCATGGATCTTGTCGGCCACCAAATGCCCGAGTTTGAGCATGTAGATGTAGCCAACCACGATCTCCTGATCGAAGCGCTCGCCGGAACGACCGTCGTAGAGGTGCACCTTGCCATGTTCTGGCAACTTGGCCTCCCGGAGATAGCCGCGGATTTCTTTCTCCTTGATGCCGTCGAAGACCGGGGTGGCGATCTTGATGCCCAGGAGTTTGCAGGCCCAACCCAAGTGGGTCTCGAGCAACTGTCCGACGTTCATGCGGGAAGGCACGCCCAGCGGGTTCAGCACGATCTCAACAGGGGTACCGTCTTCGATGAACGGCATGTCCTCTTCGGGCACGATCTTAGCGACGACACCTTTGTTGCCGTGGCGTCCCGCCATCTTATCACCCACCGAGAGCTTGCGCTTCGAGGCGACGTAAACCTTAACCTGCTTAACGATGCCGGAATCGAGCTCTTCACCCGCCTCGACGCGATCCATTTCCTCGTCGTGCTGGCTTTGAAGTTCATCAAAGCGCTTTTTAAACTGGCTGATAATCTCGCTGATCTTGTTACGGATCGGCGATGGGTCGATCTCGATGCGATCATAGACATCCGCCAACTTCTTAAGCAGCGTCTTGGTGATCTTGCGATTGGCCGGGATGATGATCTCGCCAGTCTCGCTGTTGAGGACGTCGAGCGGAATCTTCTCGCCGAGAAGAATATTGGACAACGCCTCAGTGAGCTGGTCGAGCAGTTCGGAACGCTTCTGCTTGAAGCCATCCTCGATCTCCTTAGCCACCTTACGAGGGGTGTCCTTGCCATCCTTCTTTCCAACCACCTTATCGCTGTCCTTCTTGGAGGACACCTTGACATCCATGACGATGCCGTAGGTCCCGGAGGGAACCTTGAGCGAGGTGTCCTTCACGTCGGCCGCCTTCTCACCGAAGATGGCCCGCAGGAGGCGCTCCTCGGGTGCCAGTTCGGTCTCGGACTTAGGTGTGATCTTACCGACTAGGATGTCGCCCGGCTTCACCTCGGCACCGACACGGATAACACCATCGAGACCCAGGTTCTTGAGTGCTTCTTCACCCAAATTAGGGATATCTCGGGTAATTTCCTCGGGCCCGAGCTTCGTATCACGAGCCACCACCTCGAACTCATCGATGTGGATGGAGGTAAAGATATCATCCTTGACGATCTTCTCAGAGATCAGGATGGCGTCCTCGAAGTTATAGCCGTTCCAAGGCATGAACGCGACCAGTACGTTGCGACCCAACGCGATCTCGCCGCCTTGAGTACACGGACCGTCGGCCAGAACTTGGCCCTTCTTCACGGATTCACCCTTAGAGACCAGAATTTTCTGGTTAATGCAGGTGGCCGCGTTGGACCGCATGAACTTGCGCACCGGATAAATCCAGACGCTGTCCTCGGGGGCATGCTTCAGTTTCTTCTTACCCTCAGGGATCTTGCCATCCTTGGTGATGATAATCTGGCAACCGGTGACACTGGCAACCTTGCCTGCCTCATCAGCGATGATCACCGCGCGGGAATCTTGAGCCACTCGACCCTCGAGACCCGTGGCCACCAACGGGGCCTCGGTCACCAACAGCGGGACGCCTTGGCGTTGCATGTTGGAGCCCATCAGCGCGCGGTTCGCGTCGTCGTGCTCCAAGAACGGAATTAATCCGGCAGCCACCGAAACCAACTGCTTCGGCGAGACGTCCATGTAGTCGACGCGATCGGGCTCAACGTCGATGAAGTCGCCCTTGCAACGGCAGGTGACGCGGTCACCGACGAAATTACCCTTGTCATCGAGCAGTGAATTGGCCTGAGCGATGACGAAGCCTTCTTCACGGTCACCGGTCAGATAGTCCAACTGACCCGTCACACGACCCTTCTCGGCCTTGCGGTAAGGTGTTTCAATGAAACCGAAGTCGTTGACCCGAGCGTAGGTCGCCAACGAGGCGATCAAGCCGATGTTCGGTCCTTCAGGAGTCTCAATCGGACAAATACGGCCGTAATGGGACGGATGGACGTCGCGAACCTCAAATCCAGCACGGTCACGGGAGAGACCCCCGGGCCCGAGAGCAGACAGACGACGCTTGTGCGTCAGCTCGGCCAAAGGATTGATCTGGTCCATGAACTGACTGAGCTGGCTACGACCGAAGAAGTCGCGAACCACTGCTGACAAAGCCTTCGGATTGATGAGCTTCTGAGGCGTCATCGTGTCGAGGCTCTGATCAAACAAGGTCATGCGCTCCTTGACCAAGCGCTCGGTACGGGCCAAGCCCACACGGCACTGGTTGGCGAGCAATTCGCCCACAGTCCGGATGCGGCGGCTTCCCAAGTGATCGATATCGTCAACGCTTCCCTGCCCCTTCTTCAGGCGCAACAGGTACTTGGTTGCTTCGAGGAGATCGCGACCCCGCAGGATGCGGTCCTCACCATTGTCCTTGAAGTTGAGCTTCTGGTTGATCTTGTAGCGACCTACCCGACCGAGATCATAACGCTTGGCATCAAAGAACAAGCGCTTGATAAGGGCCTTGGCGTTGGCCGCAGTCGGGGGATCTCCCGGCCGGAGACGACGGTAGATGTCCTTAAGGGCTTCTTCGGCGTTCTTGGTCGGATCCTTCTTGAGGCACTTAATGATGATGCCGTCGTCCACCGACGTATCCACCACACGAATTTTGGAAACTCCCAGGTCAGCGATCTGTCGGACAACCGCTTTGGACAGCGGTTCAAAGGCACGGGCCACCACAATGCCGCGATCGATGTCCAGAGCGTCCTCCACGAGGACCATGTTCTGAATCTCTTCGATCTTCTCAGCATCCTTCACGGAAACATCCTTGATCGAATAGAACAACTTCAGGATGTCGCCATCGCTACCGAGCTTGTCCGGAGAGGTCTTCGGATCGGAATCAAACTTGGCTTCCGCCAAGGTAAAGAGCGCCCGGAAGAAAGTGGTAGTCAGGAACTTACGGCGGCGTTTCTTGCGGTCCAAGTAAACGTAAAGCAGGTCGCTGGTGTCGAACTGTGCCTCATACCAAGATCCACGGTCCGGGATAATCCGGAAGCTGTGGAGGGTCTTGCCATTCGGATGTTGGGTTGTCTCGAAAGCCAGACCCGGCGAGCGGTGCAATTGACTAACGATAACACGCTCGGCACCGTTGATCACAAAGGTACCTTGGGGGGTCATCAGCGGAATTTCGCCCATGAACACTTTTTCCTCCTTGGTACCTTTTTCTTCCTTCAGCAGGAAGGTGACGTAGAGCGGTGCTCCGAAGGTCAAGCCCTCACGGAGACACTCCAACCAGTCGATCTTCGGCTCCTGGATGTCGTAGGAGTGGAAGTCTAGGACTGTCTTACCGTCATAGCTTTCGATGGGGAAAACTTCGGTAAAAACCGCCTGCAACCCGAGATTCCGGCGTTTGGACGCGGACAGGTTGGACTGAAGGAATTCGCGATACGAGTCGAGCTGGATCTCGATCAGGTTGGGGGGGGAAATGACTTCCTTGATCTTGCCGAAATTAATTCGCTCGGATTGTTTCGTTGCCATTGCGACCTCGTGACTCGGGGATTTCTGCGGCACTTGCCTAGAGATTGTTTTCGCCATAAAATACAATACGACGAGATCCGGTGAAGACTTTTTCGACTTCTCCGGAGCTCGTCTTACTGAAACACTATTTCAAGCCGTACAAAACTGGTGACCTATGCCTTAAGTTGACCAAAAGCGGACCCTGCTAAAGCCACCTTGCAGAGATCTTGAAAAATTTCAGATCTCTAGCGGAGTGGTGAAGAAAATAGAACCGTGCGCCGGGTTACTTTAAAGTAACACCCGGCGCACGAATTGCAAACTTACTTCAGCTCAACCTTACCACCAGCCTCTTCGATCTTCTTGGCGGCGGCATCGGAATCAGCCTTGTTGGCACCCTCGAGCAACAGCTTGGGAGCGCCTTCGACCAAGGCCTTGGCCTCAGCCAGACCGAGACCGGCCTTGACCTCGCGAACTGCCTTGATCACAGCGATCTTCTTGTCAGCAGGAACCGAAGCGAGCCACACATCGAAGGTGGTCTTGACTTCAGCAACCGGAGCGGCGGCACCGGCCGCAGGAGCGGCAGCGGCAGCCACCGGGGCGGCGGCGGTCACGCCCCACTTGGTCTCGAGAGCCTTCACCAGTTCGGCGGCCTCGAGAACGGTGAGCTTGCTCAGTTCTTCGACGATATTATTGATGTCTGCCATGGTATTTTCTTTTATTTCGTCTCGTCGCCAGAGCGGCCGCTCCGAATTAGTCCACTGCCTGTGGACCGACGATTTACTATTGTTTCGTTGAATTCCGCCCAAGCACGATGCCTGAGACGAAAAGAGTGAAAAGCTGGAGTCGAACGACTAGACCGATTTCTCGGCGTAGGCTCCGATGACGCGGGCCACTTGGGTTCCCGGGGTGTTGATCAAAGCCACGAGCTTCTGAGCAGGTGCTTGGAGCAGGCCCAGAATCTTGCTCTGAATCTCGGGGAGCGGGGGCAGGTCAGCGATGACACGCACTTCCTCGGCGGAAAGCGGTTTGTTGCCGAGCACACCGAACTTGAGCTTGGGCTTGTCGAACTCGGCCTGGAAGGTCTTGATGACCTTAGCCACGGCGGCGATGTCCTTTTTGCCGGTAACCGCGGCCACCTGACCGGTCAGCATGCCAGACAAGTCAGCCAGACCGGCTTCCTTGGCAGCGATGCTGAAGATGGTGTTTTTCACCACGTGAACCTCACCGCCGGCCTTGATCAGGCGCTTGCGGAGTTCCGTGAATTTCTGGACGGTCAGACCTTTATAGTCGACGACCAAGAAAAACGGCGAGGCGTTGAGGCGGGCCACATATTCCGCCGAGATGAGCTTCTTTTCTGCGCGCATGGTATGTTGCAGTAAGGGAAGTTTAGTTTAGGCGGAGATGAATTCCTTGAGTTCCACGGAGACCGGAGGGCTCATCGTCATCGACAGCGTGACGCTGCGGACGTAAAGACCCTTGACGCTCGAGGGACGGGCTCGATAGACGGCCTCGACCACGGTGCGGGCATTCTCAGCAATCTGCAGCGGAGTGAAACTGGCCTTGCCCACGGGAACGTGGATGTT
>JAPLUF010000287.1 GCA_026397755.1 Verrucomicrobiota bacterium | reverse complement strand
ATCATAAAAGTAGCTTGCATTCAGACCAATTCGATTATGGACAGCGTATGACACCTTAACTCCCGGGCTTAAACTCATCGTTGCGTAGTATTCCGGGTAGAATACTGTGTTGTAGCGATTATAATAGTAAACCCCGGAACCATCATCGATAATGTCAGCGTTGAAGGCTAATGTTGGGAGGATGTTCAACCGGTTACCATTGAGTCGAAATACATATCCAAGGCTTGTTCCCAAATTAAATATGTTTGCTGATCCGTAATTTTTAACATCCCAATAGCCGTATCCAGCACTGATGCCAAGAACAGTATTATTGAGATCGACTGAAACTCCAGCACCGACGCCATAAACCGCATCTGACACGCCAGATAATAGATTAGGCGAGTACCCAAAACTAATGGTAGCTTGGTTGTAATTATTAATTACACTAGACTGAAATTCATCAGCTTTTAAGTGTAGTGCGACGAAAGGAAGTGTAGTTATCAGCAGTGCTAAGGGTGCTTTTTTCACATTTTTATCTGACCAATGCGCAGCATTATTGTCAACGGTGAAAATGGTGTTACACGGTTATTTAAATTTATATGATAATCAGTATAATTTTAAATTATGAAGTGATCTCATGAGGATCGATCATCAATACCACACCGCCACTCGACTTCCTTTTCAAGGCCTCAATAGGGGAGA
The DNA here is from genome assembly GCA_026397755.1 of Verrucomicrobiota bacterium. Classification (GTDB taxonomy): domain Bacteria; phylum Verrucomicrobiota; class Verrucomicrobiia; order Limisphaerales; family UBA9464; genus SXXZ01. The sequence goes on along the minus strand of JAPLUF010000287.1, from coordinate 10,830 downwards.
ATGCAGCGGTTCAGCGAGCGAACTCCCTAGAGATCGTCGGGCTTGAAGCCGAATTGGATGGCTCCAGCGACTTGTATACTCCCACTTGCATACTCCACGCCGAAAACCGGGTCACTTGAAGTCCAAGCGTGTCCAAGTAGCTACGGTTGGAATCCTCTGAAATGGGCCTAAAATGACACTTTTGACCAAGAGGGAGGAAATCTGTCCAGAGGGGAAGAAACAATTTCGAGTCAGGTGCCTTCAACCACTCAGCCACCCTTCCGCGACTCTGTTGTCTTTCGAGAACCTTGCGGCTTCGAGGACTTGGCGAGTGCAACTGCATCGGATGAACCGCGCAGCGCCTGCCAATGCCTTGATACAACCGGCATCTCTCCCCCGACCGCAAGCACAAAGCGCATCCGCGCCACCTGCGGACCGAAAAATCCGGCGCATCACCCTCCCCCGTGCGCCGAACCGCGCTCCGTCCGAGAACTGTCGACAAAACCAAGTCGCGCGATGCGGAAGAGAGGGCCTCTGAAGTGAGAGCCTCTGAAGATTCTCAGGACTCGTCAGCATGCCCGGAGCAGGGCCCAGCGTTGAGTGGGCACAGCATTTCCGACGGCACATTCAACGGCGCCGACTCGTGAACGGTGATGGTGATAAAACCGATGCTACCAGTGATTGCCTTATTTCGAATCAGAGGGCGAATCAGGCCGAAAATAGGCGTAGCTTGACTAACGACCATACAACCATACCTTTAGCCATATTGTGAAAACGACAGTGGTTCTTCCCGATGACCTTTTGATGGAGGCCAAGACCCTTGCTGTGCGTCGGAAGACGACCCTCAAGGCCATCATTGAGGCGGCTCTCCGTCGGGAAATCCGGCCGTCCACGGAACAGGAAAATCCCGACCCGTCCCGGTTCGAGGTCGGGCCCTTTGGCATCCTCCGCATCCGCAAAACGTCCGGCAGTCCTTCCACCACAGTGACTCAGGTTCGCGCCGTCCAGGAAGCGTTGGAAAACGAAGAGCTTGAGCGGGTGACCCACCCGCAGCGCCAATGATCACGCTCCTGGACGCCAGCGTGCTGATCGCCTTAGGCGACGCCGGGCATGTGCATGAAAGCGCTGCCATGCGCTTCTTTGAACGGGAGGCTGTCACCGGTGGCTGGGCGACCTGTCCGACAACCGAGAACGCCTTCCTCCGCATCCTCAGCCATCCTTCGTACCCGAGAACGTTGAGGAGCCCGGTGGAGGCGCGCCGTGTGCTTTCGCGCCTGATAGCCGCCCCGGGACATCAGTTCTGGCCGGATGACCTGACCCTGACGGATAATCGGCTCCACCCCCAATTGCCCGGGTCCAAGCATCTCACCGACCATTTCCTTCTGGCGCTTGCCGTGAAACATGGGGGGCGTTTCGCCACGTTCGACACCGACATCAACGCTGCGCTCGTTCCCGGCGGGCCAGCCGTCCTTCACGTCGTCCCGATAACTTGACCGGAAATGGGGTTCGGAAACGTTTTCTGATGCTGGATCCACCACTGGAGGCGGATGGTCCTATCTTACAGGATTGCCGAGGTGGGCTCCGCGGGACTTCGGCAGAAGGAGACGGCATGCCTTTGCTCGGCCGTTGACGGCGAGTCTCGTTCAAGACGAGTGCGATAGCTCTGGGCCCGTCCGCCAAAGCCTTCAGCAAGACTGCTCATCCGAGGATCCTAAGGCTGCAAACCGAAACGACGCCCGACATCAGGGAGCGATCTTCGATTTTAGGTCAAGCGGGGGCAAAGGCGTGGCTTGTGACCAGATTCTGATAGATCCGTTGAGCCGAGAGGCCCTGCTCGATAGCCAAGGTGATCTCGGTCAAGTGAACCTCGCAGAGACTGAGGCCACCAGAGCGGGAGCCGAGGGGAGAAATGGCTGGTTTTGAGGACCCCAGGTATCGGGCCACCGCATCCCGGTTCACGGCCAGTTCCCGGGCGATCCGTCGTCCGGACCCACCCTTGAGGGCCAATGCTTTAATCGCTTCGCAGGTGCTCATGCAGAGGTTGTTTATCCGCCCTCACGAACCCAAAAATCGAGACCGCTCGGCAATCAACTTGTTCACCTTAGACACTGGCTGGTTTTAAACCGCCTGGTGACACTTGCAGTTCCACTGAGTTCCCAAGCCGATGAAGTTGACATTCGTCAGCTCTCAAAGACTGGAAAAGTGGTAAAGTCTTTTAGGTCTTGAACCCATTCGGGTGCAGATATAGGCAGGGAAAGGAGCCATGTAACGATTTCCGAATTTGAATCAGTCGGGTGTCAGCTACTGTCGCGCAATTCCTAGGTAAGGGCCCGTTCAGGTTGCGGAGTCCTTAACCGAGTTCTGGCCAAAGAGAACTGGTGCATCCAAAACCAGAAATCGTTCCCTGACCCCGTTCCGCTTCACATATCAATACTAAGAACTGACCCCTTTTCCTAAGAACCGACCCCTTTTTTGACCCTTTTTTGGATCAACTTGGTTCGCCGCGAGGGATTCGCCACCGCCTTACGGGAAAGAATCCCAGATGAATGGCTTGCGGTTTTGGCGGAATTGTTGTAACAAAAACAAGCGAGTATTTGTTACACATTGAAACGAACCGTTGCCGTACAGCCCATCGATAAGAGCATCCTGAGCCGCATTCGAAGAGGCGAGCCAGGAGGCGTGTTTTTGCCCAAGCAGTTCCTCGACCTGGGGAGCCGGTCCGCCGTAGGGGTGGCCTTGCACCGGTTGGTGAAAGCCGGGAAGATTCAGCGGGTCCGCCGTGGTCTTTACCACCTGCCGCGGCCTCATCCAATCATGGGCCAGACCGGACCAGACATCATAGCGACCGTGCGAGCGTTGATGGAAGGCAGCCATGCTCAATGGCAGTTCACAGGAGCCTACGCCGCGAACGCTCTGGGATTGTCGGAACAGGTTCCGGCCAAAGTCATCATTCTGACCGATGGACTCGCGCGAAAGGTGCCGCTAGGGAAACTGACACTAGTCTTTCGCCGTGCAGCGCCGCGCAACCTGCTAGGAGCAGGCCGCCGCGCCGGATTGGTGATTCAGGCACTGCGTTATTTGAAGGGAAGCGCCGAAATGGACACGCACGTCGCTCGGCTTCGCCGTGACCTGGATGTGGGAACGAAGAAGGACCTGACGGCGCTCACCCCCGGGCTGCCCGCTTGGATGAAACCGCTGGCACAGCAGATCACCCAAAACTGACATGGATGGAGTGCTCCAACTCGGGCCACGGCAGCGCGCGGAACTCTTTACCGAGACGGCGCGACGAATCGGCGTGGACGCCGTCATCATCGAGAAGGATTTCTGGGTGTGCTGGACGTTGCAGGAGCTGTTCCGCCTGCCGCAGATAGGCGAGCACCTGATCTTCAAGGGTGGAACATCGCTCTCGAAGGTGTTCAAGGTCATCCAGCGATTCTCCGAGGACATCGACGTTTCCATCGACCGGGCTTTTCTCGGTTTCGGCGGAGCGAACGAACCCGAGAAGGGCACGAGCAACAAGGACAAGCAGCGGCGCATCGAGGCGCTGGGAACCGCGTGCCAGCAGAAAATCACGACCGGGCTTCATCCAGCACTCGAAACGGCCGTCCAAGCCAAGGTGCGAGCGGACGACCAATGGTCGCTGCGGGTGGATAAGGAAGACCCGGACGGGCAGACCCTGCTCTTCGACTACCCATCCAGCTTTGCGCCGAACGCCGTGGGTTATATCCGCAGAGCGGTGAAAATTGAACTAGGCGCGCGGGCGGACCACTGGCCCTGCGAAACCAAGTCCGTCACACCGTATGTCGCGGAGGCCTTTGCCCAAGGATTCAAGGAGCCGAGTTGCGCGGTCAAAGTCTTGGCGGTGGAACGAACGTTTTGGGAAAAGGCGACGATCCTGCACGCGGAGTTTCATCGTCCGTCTGACAAGGCAACGCCCGAACGTTTTTCTCGGCACTACTGCGACTTCCACGAACTTATCCGCAAAGGAGTGGACCGGACGGCAACGGCGAAGCCGGAATTGCTGACGCGCGTTGCCGAGCACAAACACCTGTTCTTCAAGTCTTCTTGGGCGAATTATGGCAAGGCCACGAGGGGCTCGCTGCGAATTGCGCCACCGGAACTACGTTTAAAGGCGCTGCGGGATGATTATGCCAAGATGCAACAGATGTTTTTCGGCGAACCGCCTTCCTTCGACGACATCGTGCGAGGGCTGACGCAGTGGCAGGCGGATTTCAATCAATCTTGATATGGGACCGCATAGCAGGAACACGGCCGGGAAGCAGTCGAGGCGCTGGCTCACGGATTTACTGATGCCGTAGACGATACCATCGACAAGATACTGCGACGGCCCGGTTCGGGAGTGGCTTGGCCGCATCGCCCAGGCTATCGGTTCTCCTTGGTCAAAAGGCCGTTTGACCGGTGGCTGGTTTTCTATCGGCAACCCGACCCGATAACCATCGAACTGGTGGATATCACCCGTGGGAAATGCGACCTACCCAGACAAGTAAAATAGCGCTGGGCCGGTCCGCCAAGGCCTTCAGCAAGACTGCTCATCCGGGGATCCTAAGGCTGCAAACCGAAACGACGCCGGACATCAGGGAGCGATCTTCGATTTTAGGTCAACCGGGGGCGGAAGATGCCTTCCCTAGGAGGGGAATGGACCGTTTTTGCGTGCCCGGGCCGGGCTCCGCGGCCGCCGGTGTTGCCCGAGGTAACGGAACTGCCGCCGATCATCGCCTAATCCTCGCCTCCCAAACCATGAATCCCAGCCCGCCAAGATCACGGGAATAAATGAAGGCATTCCACTGACCGCATTTCCCAAATTCGGAATTCGTTCCCTGACCCCGTTTCCGCTTCACATATCAATACTAAGAACTGACCCTTTTTCTTCATATCAATACTAAGAACTGACCCTTTTTTTGACCCTTTTTTCAAGGCCCACCATCGGACGGATGCCCGTAGCGCAAAGAACTCTTTCAAATGCAGTAGGTCGACGCGGTTCCAGCTCCAACTTTGACACTGGTCCAAATGTGAACCACCCTGCCCCCATGCCTACTCGGTCCGCCATCTCACCCGAGCTGGAGCTCAAGCGCTCCCTCGCCGCGTCGATCCTCCAGAAAATGGAGGAAGACAATCTCTCCATCAGCGCCTTGGCGGCACGTATCGGGACCGGACGCACCGCCGTCCGACGCATCCTCGATGCTGAAAATACATCCATCACCTTCCGCTCGATGAGCCGCGCAGCCCACGCTGTAGGTCTCAAGATCAAGCTGATCGCCGAGCCCATGTCGCCCGATGAACTCGGCCACCTCGCCCAACGCCTGGCCAAGAGCAAGACCTCAGCAACGTCCACAAAGTTGATCACACAAATCACCGAAGGCTTCTACGCCGGCTCTTGATGCCAAAGGTCCAACGCAAAGACATCCCAAGGGCGCTTTTGGGGCATCTGCTCCAACGGATCGCCGAGCGCAGCATCGACGCCCATGCCCTCAAATCTTTGGCCGTCTGGCTCGACACCAATCCCGAGGTGCCACCCGGTGATTGGTTCAAACGTTTCCCTTCGATGACCGTTTGCGGCCGGGGTGTCCTGATCAAAACGTTTCTGACCCCGTCCCAAGTCCCGATTGGAGCGGAATTGTGATCCTTTCTATGAGACGGAAACCAGGTGAGGAAATGGTTTTAGATCCTAGATCAACCGGGCGGACGGAAGAGGCTTTCCCTCGGGTCTCCCGGACCGTTTCGGCGCACCTGGGTCCGGCTCCGCGGGACCAGACCTGCGCTCGCAGGGAAGCTCGGAGAAGGAACGGCTTTCGCGCTGTGCGCAGAATCTAAGTGAGAGCTCCGGTGAGGAATTCGATCGAGCAATCCCTTTAAAGGTTCCCGATCGGGAATACCTTTGAGCGTTCGGACGTTTATAAAATATTAATTCCCGTACGGGAATATTTCAATTGCCGACCTATCGAACGCGGAATAGATTACCGATCGGTAATATGGACATCGTTGACTCCAAAACTCTCGGTGAGACGGTCCGTTTGGCCCGGAAGCGGTTGAAGGTCACCCAGAAGGACCTCGCATTGGTTTCCGGCACCGGTCTGCGTTTCATCATCGAGTTGGAGCAGGGAAAACCTACCTGCCAGCTCGGCAAAGCCTTGGGAATTCTTCAGGCCCTGGGATTGCGCCTCAAAGTGGTCGAATCATGAAGCGCCTCGTCGTGTACCTCAACGGGGTGCGGGTGGGCGTTCTTTCCGACGCCGAGGAGCCGGCATTTGCCTACGACGCCGACTGGCTGGCAACGGGCCCGGGCTTTCCGCTGTCGCGACAATTGCCCCTTAAGAAAGAACCCTTTTCCGGTCGCGCGGTGCGCGCTTTTTTCTCGGGCCTTCTTCCCGAGGCGGAACCGCGCGATCGAATCGCTTCAATCCTCGGAGTCAGCGGCGGCAATGACTTTGCGATTCTAGAACGGATCGGCGGGGACTGCGCCGGAGCCGTTTCGCTCCTTCCGGAAGATGTTCCAATGGCTGCTTCGCGAACCGGGGCGCTTCGTTGGCTGGATGAACCAGCTCTGGCATCCATCGTGGAGCGGCTCCCTCAGCAGCCTCTCATGGCGGGTGAATCGGGACTCCGACTTTCTCTAGCGGGGGCACAGGTCAAACTTCCGATTATTGTCGCGGAGGATGGCGCTCCAGCCGAAATGCGGGTCGCGCTGCCGTTGGACGAAACACCGAGCACGCACATTCTCAAACCGGAGCCAGCGCGTTTTCCCGGATTGGTGGCCAACGAAGCCTGGTGCATGGCCCTGGCGCGCGAGGTCGGACTCAGGGTGGCCGAATGCCACCGACGGATTATCGGCAAGACCCCGTGCCTCATCGTCAAACGATACGATCGGGCTGCGGGGCCAGATGGCAGTGTCCAGCGATTGCATCAGGAGGATTTTTGTCAGGCACTGGGGTTTCCCGCCTCCCGCAAGTATCAGCAGGAAGGAGGGCCCTCTCTGAAGGACTGCTTTAGCCTGATCCGCGAGTGGTCGTCGGTACCGGTGATCGACATTCGTGACTTTCTGGACGGGGTGATCTTTGCCGCGCTGACCGGCAACGCGGATGCACACAGCAAGAATTTTTCATTCTTGTACTCGGCGAAAGAGCGCCGCCTGGCACCGCTCTACGATCAGGTTTGCACCCTGGCTTGGCCCGAGCTCTCGAAACGTCTCTCGATGAAGATCGGAACCGCGGGAACGCTGGCGGAGGTATCGCCGGAGCATTTCCAGCAATTGGCAAAAATTGCTGGGCTGAGTTGGCCCATGGTCCGTCAGCGCTTGAAGGAAATGGCCGATCGCCTTGCGGAAGCCTGTCGTCGGTTCGATGAATCACCCGCAGGTGAAGCGGCGGCGCAGGTTCCCAGAGTTATCGTACTGGCACGAGCCGAACGCATGGCGCGTTTGGCTCAAAGGGCTGCCTGAACGCTGTCCTAGTCCAACGTGGCCATCGCATTGGCCGTGATGACGGTTCATCCGGGGGAAATCTTATCAAGTCTGGTGGGCCCCGGACGCATTCGGCCTCATCAAGAAGAAGGTAGAAACGCGGGCGCTCATACAGGAAGAAAACGCACCCCAAGAACACGGCAAAACCGTGGTTTTGAAACCGGCAAATTTACGTGGGTTTCGGAACGTTGCTGACAGTGGCTGGCCCGGTTGGCAGCGACAGCAGCCTTCTCGGCCTCGATGCCAGGAAACGCCACCTCCGACTGGAGGCAGCCGCGCAATTCACTGAAGCCCCGAACGCGCCGGGCCACGAGCGTCTCTCCTTCGACCGACCACGAGAGTCGAGACCCTGCTTGCACCGGGAACATCCGGCGAACCTCCTCAGGGATGGTTACCTGCATCTTTGTGGTTACAGTCGTGATGGGACTTGCCACGCTTTGAGGGAGACCTGAGCGCCGGGTAAGGCTCAAGCGACTCGCAATTCTCTCTGAGTGACAGTCCGATGAATGGAGTTTCCAGAGATACGACGCCTTGAAAGGAGTTCCCTAGGACCGTATTCGCCCCACCGGACGGGGCCTATTGCCGCACGAGGCAGCCCGCCAAGATCACGGGCAGTGATGAATGCGTTCCACCACTCGCGTTTCCAAAATCGGAAACCGTTTCCTGAGCCCGTTCCCTGACCTCGCCGCAGTTCCCTGCCCCGTCGCCTATGCAGTCTTCTTCAGATGAAGAGTTCCGGGCTGACGCGGAAGTGGTCTGCCAGTTTGCGGATGTGCGCCACGGTCAGATTTCGATCGCCCCTGAGAATCATGGCCCCGAGGTTCCGGCTCCCACCCAGGAGCCGCGACAGATCGGCAGCCGACATCCCGGATTCGTCGAGCAGATGTCTCAGTCGCGCTCGCACCCCCACCTTGGGCCAACGCAGGTGCGCCCGATCGTAGTCCTCGAGCAATCCGCAGAGCAGGTCGAAGTAATCCCGTTGATCGGCCGTGAAGTCCTCCTGCAATAAGGCCATCGCATCGGTGACCTCCGCCACGTTGGCGTACTCCACCCGGTCGTGGACCGGGCGCGGCATCTGAAGCCGGCAAAGCCCCGCGTAATCCTTCGGCAATGCCGGAAACTGCAGTCCATTCTTAGCCTTCATAACTCGTCTTTCCATTTGTCCTTGCTGTACTCGGCGTGCGTGAAGAAGCGCAACGTGTACACCATCCCGTGGTCGAAGTGGACGGCCGCGATCAGCCGGTAAGTGTTGCCGCAAACGTTGAACACGATGACCGACTTCCCGCTTCCAACCGCCACCAGATCCGCGCTCGGATAAACTCGCCGCAGATCGGACAGATTCTGCCAGCGGGCCGCTCGCACGGTGGCAATCCAGATCGTCAGGTACTTGGCAGCCTTCGGATACGCCATAGCGGCGTCCCTGATGAAGCCTTCTTTGATAATCCGCACGCATACAGGATGTATGCAATTGATGAATCGGTCAACTGCCCAGAGACGGGGTCAGGGAACGATTTCCGAATTTGGAAATACGGCCGGTGGGATCCCTTCATCCATGCCCGGGATCTTGGTGGGTCGGGGATCATGGATCCCGGCTTGGGAGGCAAGGATGGCGCGATGACCGGCAGAGGGTTCGATGCCTCAGGCAACACCGACAGCAGCGGGATCGGGCCGTAGCCCGCGTTAGAAGCGATTAACACCTCCCCTCGCGCACAGCGCGAATGTTTAGCCTCCTCCGAGCTTACTAGCGGGCGCAGGACCCATCCCAAACCAAAAATACGCCAGCGGAGCGGGATCGGTCCGTAGCCCGCGTTAGAAGCGATCAACACCTCCCTTCGCGCACAGCGCGAATGTTTAGCCTTCCCCGAGCTTCTCTGCGGGCGCAGGACTGATCCCGCGGAGCCTACGCCAGCAAAGGCTTGATGACTTCGCCGGCGATGTCGGTGAGGCGGAAGTCGCGGCCTTCGAAGCGGTGCGTGAAGCGGGTGTGCTCAATGCCCAGGAGGTGCAGCATCGTGGCGTGCAAGTCGTGCACGTTGACCGGGTCTTCCACGATGTTGTAGCCGAAGTCGTCGGTGCGTCCATACACCAGGCCGGGCTTGACGCCGCCGCCAGCCATCCACAGCGAAAAACACCGGGGATGATGGTCGCGACCAAAGCTGTTGGCACTAATGTCGCCCTGCGAATAAGCGGTGCGCCCAAACTCACCGCCCCAGACGACCAGCGTGTCGTCAAGAAGCCCACGCTGCTTGAGGTCCTGGATGAGGGCGCCGCTGGCTTGGTCGGTGTTGCGGGTCTGGGCCTTGATACCATCGGGCAAACCGCCGTGATGATCCCAGTCGCGGTGACACAATTGGATGAATCGAACCCCTCGCTCGGCCAGGCGACGCGCCAAGAGGCAGTTGTTGGCAAAGGACGATTTACCCGGCTGGGCCCCATACAGCTTGAGCACCGATTCCGGTTCGGTGGACAAGTCCACCAACTCCGGCACGCTCGTCTGCATGCGGAAGGCCAATTCATAGCTGTCGATGTGGGAGGCGATGTCCGGATCACCCAGAATTCCCAGACGCTTGCGGTTGAGGGTTTGCATGGCATCGAGCAGTTGCCGACGCGAGTCACCGCTCATGCCTGGCGGATTAGAGACATAAAGCACGGGGTCCCCTTGGCTGCGCAATTGCACGCCTTGGTAGTTGGCTGAGAGGAACCCATTGCCCCAGTACCGGGCTTGAAGCGATTGCCCACCACTGCCGCTGACGAGCACGACATACGACGGCAAATTCGCATTCTCCGAGCCCAACCCATAAGCAATCCATGAACCCATGGTGGGGCGTCCGGGCTGCTGATTGCCGGTGCCAAAAAAAGTCACGGCCGGATCGTGGTTGATCGCATCGACATGCATCGTGCGAATCAGGGAAATATCATCGGCCACCGCTCCGATGTTGGGCATGAGCGACGTGATCTCCATCCCGCTCTTGCCGTACTTCTTGAACTCAAAGGGAGATCCCACGCACTTGAGCACCGACTGTCCGGCCGTCATGCCGGTGATGCGCTGCCCCCGTCGGACGCTCGGCGGCAACTCCTGGCCGGTCATCTCTTTGAGCTTGGGCTTAGGGTCGAAAAGATCGAGGTGCGAGGGCGCACCCGATTGGAAGAGGTAGATGACCCGCTTGGCCTTCGGCGGTAAATGCAACGCTTTCAGCGCACCCGGGACGGCCTGTGTGGTTGACTTGCCCGACGCTCCCCGGAGGTGCGCCGGCAACAGCGAGGCCAAAGCCATGGCACCGAGGCCCGTAGAGCTGCGGGTAAGGAACGTACGCCGAGTCAGTATGCGCTCGGCTTCGCTCTGAAGGTAGGAGGGGTTCACTTGGTGATGGTCT